>DAMDNS010000391.1:0-3321 GCA_032083605.1 Ureibacillus sp. | reverse complement strand
TCAAGCTCAAGCACTTGGTCCATAATCGTCATTCGATAATCCTCAATATCCCCATCATATGTAAAGTCAAGCGCATTTTCTTTTAATGACTTCCCATGCCATTGGGAAATCGACGTTGGAATTTGCTGATAGCGCAAGAAGTCCACATTACCATTAGAGTAAATACAGATCGATAACTCATTAATAAGCCAATTGGCAATTAAGTACGTTTTTTCAGTATCAATCATTTGCATATTTTCAAGTAAGCGCAAGTTACATAACGCTCGAATGTCAGCTGCTTGTGGTTCCATATCGATATCCAAAAACAGGTTAATATATTTATTTACTTCCTCAGAGGCTGCAGCAAACATCATTGCCTGCCCATCGCCTTCTGTTGGATCATAAACATCTATCAGCGGATCTTGGAAAGGCACGTGAAGACTGTGACCAAGCTCCATTTGAACATATTCTCTTAGCTTGTTCGGTTCAATATCACGAGGGTGTTCAAAGGATTTCAATAATACGGTAGGGTCAGGAACAAAAAATCGAACATTTTGTTTTTTTCCGCCCCACTTGGCCGCATTCTCTTTAAATACCTCAAATAAAGCCATTTCATCTTTTAAAGTGGCTTCATCGATGATTTCATGTGCCAAAGCCACTTCGAATACCTCGGCCTGGGACAAATCTGGGCCCTTTGAAACAAGCGCGCGAAGAACATAATCATTAATCTCAATCGAAACATGGGAATTCTTTTTCTTTTTATTGAACATGCGCAGGGCTCCTTTGATAAATAGTGTCGTGTCGAATATATTTCATTGGGAATTAATTGCCTAATGAGACAACTAACAATGGAGTTAGTTGTCCTTTAGGGAATTAAAAATTTATATCTATGGAGTTGTAGTATAAGCAGTCCACGATTCTTCTGCAGTACCTGTTACAACAGCACCAGTTGCTCCAGTAGCTTCAGCTTCATCTCTGTCAGTTTCATTAATTTCTTTAATTGTAGCATCATTAAAGACTAATCCAACAGTACCTTTATAAGCTAATGTTGTACCTGAAATTGCTAGTCCTGTATCTGTTGTAGTTGTAGTTTTTTGAATTGTTTCTGTTCCACTTAACTTACCAGCATTTTCTAAATATCCATCATTGACAAGTCTATTAACAGCAACAGTATTTTCAGCCGCATTTTCAGCAAAGTAAATACTTGCAGCATTAATTGAATTAATAGCATCAGATTTTACTGCACTAAAACGAGAATTATCAATAATATTCCCAATAGCTGGAATTGCAATTGCAGCAACAATCGCTAAGATAACGATTACTGCTAAAAGTTCGATTAATGTTAAACCTTTTTCGTTTTTAATACGTTTGTTCATTGTTTTAAACATATTAAATCCTCCCTTTAATTTTTTGTTATGATCGTTTTTTAGTTTTTGCATGGACGTAGTTTGCATACTCTTCACCTCCCTGCAAAACGTCCCTTACATTCAAATTTTTATTACATTTGCTCGTAAAGACTAAACATTGGCAAGAAGATAGCAGCTACAATTACTCCTACAATACCCGCTAAGAATAAAATCATTAATGGTTCAATTAATGATTTTAAAGTATCAACCGATCTTTCCACTTCTGCGTCATAGAAATCGGCAACTTTCTCTAACATGTAATCGAGTGAACCTGTTGATTCCCCGATTCTTGTCATCGAGGTTACAAGTGGCGGGAATAGCCAGCTTTCTTCTAATGGTTCTGAGAGTGTATTCCCTCTTTCAAGGCTATCTCGAGCTTCTAAAACTACTTTGCTCATAACAGGATTTCCGACTACCTGCTCCACAATTGTTAAGGATTGCAGTATTGGTACAGCACTACTGAATAATGAAGATAAGGTACCCATCATCCGGGAAATTGCTGATTTTTGTAATAGCGGACCAAAGATTGGCATTCTTAATAATGTATAATTTACTGCATAGTTAAATTGTTCATTTCTTTTATAAAGCATTTGGAATGTGATCACTGCGGCAATGACTATTAAGATCACTAACCACCAGAATTTCTGCAGCCATCCGCTTATTGCAATAATCGCAAGTGTCATCCAAGGTAAATCTGCCCCCATGCTTTCAAAGGACTCTACAAACGATGGAACAACAAATAACATCATGAATATCGCCACGACAATCGTTAATACAAACAGTACCGCTGGATAAGTCATTGTCGATTGTACTTTCTTCTTCAGGTTATACTGTTTCTCAAAATTATTAGCCAACCGCTCTAACGTATCATCTATATTCCCTGTTGCCTCACCGGAACGCATCATGTTTGAAAACAGTAACGGGAATACTTTTGGATGTTTCAAGGTTGCTGCCGAGAATGAAATCCCAGAGCGAATATCATCTTCCACCGTCTCCAAGGCTTTTTTCAAAGGCTTGCTCTTGGATTGTTGCGCCAAGATTCGAGTGGATTCTACGATGGAAACTCCGGCTCTTATCAACGTTGCGAATTGTCGACAGTAAATAACGAAGTCCTGGTTTTTGACCTTTCCACCACCAAGGTTTAATTCCTTGTGCAAAATGCTATTGGATTCATTTACTTCACGCGGATTGATGCCTTGTGCTCTTAGTTTGGCGATGGCAGCTTGTTTATTGGCTGCATCGACAATTCCCTTCTTTTGGGCACCTTGATTTGTACGGCCTATATACTTATAAACAGTCAATTAAACTCACCAACATTTCAATTACTATAATCTTCAAATTTTAAGTAAGGTCGTGCTTCTTCCATTGACACCTTACCTGATGAAATGAGTGTTTGAATCGAAGTTTCTAAAGTATGCATTCCCATGGCTCTGCTCGTTTGCATGACACTTGGAATTTGGTGCACTTTTTCGTTTCGAATCAGGTTTGTCACAGAAGGGATAGCTGTTAAAATCTCGGTAGCGGCTATACGCCCCATCATGTCTCTTCGGGCAAATAATCTTTGTGAAATGATCCCCTGCAGAACGTTTGCCAGCTGAATTCGAATCTGCCCTTGCTGATGCGGTGGAAACACATCAATAATTCGGTCGATTGTTGTTGGAGCACTCGATGTATGCAAAGTGGCAAATACTAAATGCCCTGTTTCAGCAGCTGTTATTGCTGTAGAGATTGTTTCCAGGTCACGCATCTCCCCAACTAAAATCACGTCTGGATCTTGACGCAGTGATGCACGTAATCCGCTTGCAAAATCCTGTGTATCAATACCGATTTCACGTTGGTTGACGACCGATTGTTTATGATGATGTAAATACTCGATCGGATCCTCCAGCGTAATGATATGCTTTGATTTCGTTTCATTGATATAATCAAGCATTGC
>DAMDNS010000390.1:0-3332 GCA_032083605.1 Ureibacillus sp. | reverse complement strand
CACGAAATGGTGAATATTTATGAGTTTGTGGATCTTCAGCAGCTCCTTGCAATGCTTGGATGATATGTGATGGTGTGGGACGATCCGGATTTCCTTGTCCTAGATTGATCACATCGCGTCCTTCAGCAATCGCTGCATTCACCTTCTGTACAAGCGCAGCAAAAAATTGAGTGGGAAGCTTTTGAAGTTTAGTAGATAATTTCATAGTAACACCTCATTTTCTCTAAAATTTATCGTATTACTTACCATTTAGCCATAGCTAAGCTGAACGCTATACTTTGAATAGAATTCAGAATATAATTACAATTGGATATAGGAATAATAGTACTTTTACGCAAAAAAGTCTAGGGGGTTTGTGAGTATGAAAATCGGATGTATTCAAATGAATGTCGGGTTCGGGAAAGTGGATGAAAATTACACACATGCTGAAGAGTTGATTCGTGAAGCGGCAGACAAAGGGGCAGAAATCGTTGTCTTGCCGGAAATGTGGAATACCGGATATGCACTTGAAAAACTAGGAGAGCTTGCGGACAAAGAAGGTGCGCGTTCCCAAGAATTTTTGCAGGGGCTAGCTGCTGAATTAGGCATACATATTGTCGGGGGCTCCGTGGCAACCGAGAAGGATGGCAAATTCTACAACACGATGTATGTATATAATAATGATGGAAAGCTAGTTAGCGAGTATAGTAAAGTTCATTTATTCAGATTAATGAACGAAGATAAATATCTGGAATCAGGCAATGAAATGAATCGTTTCGCATTAGGGGACATCGAAGCTGGTGGCGTCATTTGTTACGATATTCGGTTCCCGGAATGGCTGCGGGCACATGCTCTAGCTGGTGCTAACGTGTTGTTTGTTTCAGCGCAATGGCCAACACCTCGTATCGATCATTGGAAAACTTTATTACAAGCACGGGCAATCGAAAATCAGTGCTTCGTAATCGCTGTTAACCGTATTTCTCGCAAAGTGGAAAACTTCAACGGCCAATCCATGATTATCGAACCGTGGGGCGAAGTACTTTGGACAGGCTCAGAAACGGAAGAACTAGCCATCATTGATGTAGACTTCTCCAAGGTGGAAGAAGTCCGCAGCCGCATCCCGGTCTATGATGATCGCCGTCCTGGATTATATAGCGGGGTAGTGGAAAAATAGTGAATCTATTAACATACTAACATTTACAGCAGAATCCTTTTTAGGGTTGTGCTAAATGATTAGTATGTTTTTTGTTTTAATAATATGAATTTGCATGTCAATCAGGGAGCTTAATTGTTTACTTTGGCGCTTGAAGAGGAATAGATGATTACCGAGTAAAGAGGACGTATGAAAGGATACATTCAAAAGCCGTTTATTAGGGGAGGGATACGCGCTTGGAGATGTATGTGAACATAGCCACGAAATTTTTAGTTGCTTTAATATGTATCGTAGTCATCATTCGAATCATTGGTCAAAAAGAATTATCACAAACAACGCCCATTGACTTAGTTTTTATGATTATACTTGCCGATATTGTCGGTGGAATGATTAGCGACAATCATTTTAATATTACACACATTATTTTTATTGTAATATTATGGGGACTATTTATGGCGGGGGCCGAAAAGCTGACGCAAAAGAAGAATTTCGAACGCTGGATAGAAGGAAAACCAGAAATTATTATAAAAAACGGTGCAGTAAATGCACGGTTAATGAAAAAAGAACACCTGACAATGCAGGAATTGAACACCCAGCTAAGGAAACAAGGCATTTTCAATATTAAAGAGGTAAAATTAGGAATCCTTGAAATTGACGGAAGTATCTCAGTTGATCGCTCTAAAGAAAATCATGAAAATACGGCGGGATAACTAAAGAAATATTTTTAAATCAAATTTACAAATTCTTAACCATAAATCCTGCAACAAATTAAATATTTCACATACAATAATTTCGACTCTCTGGGGCTGTAATGGCTTTGGGGAGTTTTTTATTAAAATATATCGAAAATTTTATTTGAGCCATTAGTAATGTAGGAAAAAAATGGTATATAATTATTTCAATAGTATTTCTTTTTCTATCAAAGGAGTGAATAAATGGGATTTCAAAACTATATTGCACATATTAGAGAGAACGATAATGAACAGCAATTATTAAAACATCATTTAAAGGAAACGCAAGAAATAGCAGAAAAGGTTGGAGTAAAAATTGGAATTCCCCACATTACAGGGCTGGCAGGGATGTTGCATGATATGGGGAAATATAGTGATGAATTTCAAGTATATATAAGAGAAGCATTTGATAATCCTTTTAATCCGCCAAGAAGAGGCAGCGTTAATCATTCTACTGCAGGTGGAAAGTATTTGATGGATAACTTTCATATTCAAATCAATAAAGAATCCAAGATAGCCCCATCTCTGATAGAAAGTATAGCCAATGTAATATATTCGCATCATGGGCAATTATTGGACATGATAGATCCTCAAGGGAAGTCCCCATTTTTTGATAGATTAACTTCGGCAGATATAGAATTTGATATGATTTATGCTCGTTTTTTCAATGAAGTTATTGATACTCAATCTTTCAATCGTTATCTCGAACAGGCTAATAAAGAGTTTCAACAATTATTTAAAGTATGTTTATCGAAAGCAAAGAGCAAGGAAGAAGCGAAAGCGGCATTACGTAAAACATTTGCTTTTTTAACGAAGTTTATTTTTAGTGCTTTAATTGATGCAGATAGAACGAACTCCAGAGAATTTGATGAAGATATTCCACCTGAAGAGCTGGAACCTACGAAAAAATTGTTCAATGAATTTGAAACAGAATTACTTAGCAGTTTGAAAGATAAACAAAAAAATGCTATACCCAATCAAATTTCAAAGTTAAGAAATCAAATGTCTGAAAACTGTCATGATAAAGCAAACTTGCCTACTGGAATTTATACCTTATCGATTCCAACTGGTGGTGGAAAAACTTTAGCAAGTATGCGTTTCGCTCTTCGTCATGCCAAAATTTATAATAAAGAAAGAATTATAAATGTAATTCCCTTTACTACTATTATCGAACAGAATGCACAAGAAGTTAGAAATGTACTGAATGCAGAAGGTTATGTTCTAGAACATCATAGTAATGTTGTATCCGAAAAAAACGAAGGCGGAGATGACGGTAACATTCTGTCTTTTGAGGATTTAAAAAAAGTAAGGAAATTAAAGAATGCAAAAGATAATTGGGATGCGCCAATTGTATTTACTACGATGGTTCAGTTTTTAAATAGCTTTTTTGATGGATCGTCACGTAATACTAGAAGGCTGCATAATCTAGCTAACTCGATAATTATTTTCGATGAGAATCAAACACTGCC
>DAMDNS010000389.1:0-3350 GCA_032083605.1 Ureibacillus sp. | reverse complement strand
AACTAAATCAGGCTGTACTGTATCTATCCATTCAAACGCTTCTTCTCCACTATGGGCTACCCCTATGCATTCATAGCCAGTGATTTTATTAATAAACTTTTGGTGAATAGTCGCGATTCTTTTATCATCCTCAACAATCAGCACCTCTATTTTGTCCTTCATGATCATTCTCCCCCTTATGTATCACAACGATAAATAGTGCTCCCCCAAGATCACCATTCTCGGTATATATCTCTCCTCCTAATTCGAGGAGATTTTCTTTGACCTTCATCAGGCCAAAGCCATGTCGGTCATTATGAATCCCTTTCGTTGAAACTCTTTTTTCAAAGAGAATATCTTTCACTTTAGTGTCAATTCCATTCCCACTATCTTCTACTTCTATTAAAAGCTCTTTCCCGTTGTCTAATATTAGTATACGAACAATTCTTTGTACTTCTGGCAGATGTTCGACAGCTTCAAAAGCATTTGTCACTAAATTTCCTAATATCGAAACAAACAGATGCTTTTGAATATGCTTTGGCAGAGATTGAAGTTTACTATCTTCATCAAACATCAGCTTTACTTTTAGCTCTTTTGCACGATTGAAAAAGCCAATTAAGATTCCACTAATAAACGGATCCTGCAATCGATCTGATATAAAATGAATCAAATTTCCTTGGGCTTCCCGTTCACTATGGATCAACTCAAGAGCTTCTTCATAATTTTGCAGATGAATAAGTCCGGAGATTGTATACAAAAAATTGTTATACTCGTGGGTTTGAGCTCGTAAAGCTTCCGTATATTTTTTTACTTGTGAAAGCTCCATCGCTAATCGATCTATTTCAGATTGCAGGCGAAAACTTGAAACAACCCCTACCACTTTATCCCCATTTAATATTGGAATTCGATTTACTAATACTTTATTTCCGTTAATCTCCATATTGCGGTCGAGATGCCTATCTCCCGTTGACAATACCTGATCCATTTGAGTGTTCGGCAATACATCACGGATATGCTTTCCAATAAGCTGAGCTTCTTCTCCGCTCGATAACATTTTGTAAGCTGCATGATTGAGTACCGTAATTACCCCGGCTTCATTGACCATAATAATTCCTTCTCGTACTGATTCTATTAGTGCTTTTTGCTGTTTCAAGAGTTCTGCAATCTCGATTGGTTCGTAATTCAATAGATCTTTTTTAATCCTTGTTGATAGAAGTGAAGCAAAAATCAACCCAATAATAATAAAAATGGCAATAATCCAAACAATATTATCTATATATGTAGAGAAGATTTCGCTAATGTCTTTCTTTAAATAGCCTACTGAGACTACACCAATAATTTGATGTTGATCGTCAAAAACAGGTGTCTTTCCCCTTACAGCTGGACCGAGTGAACCCGTTGCTTCCGAGATGTAAGATAACCCCTTTTCTAATACCCCTTGATTATCATCTCCTACCATTTTTTGCCCAATTCGACCTTCGATTGGATGGGAATATCGAATCCCATTGAGATTTCCAATTACAACATATTCAGCACCTGTTTCTTTACGGATCTCTTCAGCAATAGGCTGCAAAATATCACTAGGATTAGCAGAGGCAAACCCTGCTTGTACATCTTCACGAATTGCAGTAGTTTTAGCAATCTGTAATGCCTTTGCCCCAATTTCATCTTTAATGGCATTGGATAACGTGAAATAAAAAGATATTCCAATTGCAATGGAGATTAAAAGAATAATGGCAATATTATATAAAAATATTTTTGACTGCATGGAAGCTAATTTCATTTTATCCCCCGGAATTTAGACAATAATATCTCCATTATAATGAATTATTGAAATATTTTGTAGCTTTGAAAAACATTTTAAGACGAAGAACAAATAGTAGCTGTCTTTATGCCCTCAAAAATTCTAGATAGACCAATTCAATTCATTGATACTACCTCGTAAATATAAAGAGCTTGCTTGTCCGCTTAGACCGCCACCTAAGGGAGACTATAAGTGGAGATTTTCCGGTTATATGCACAATGGACCTCGTATCAGGGGTGAATAGGGGGAGATTTTCCGACTACTCATCTAAAAATCCTTCCTTTTCACATTTTTGAGGTCGATAGGCGGAATATCACCGCCTATATATGCTATTTTTTATAGTATTTTAAAATTAAACGGAATTTTTACGTCTATTTATCGGATCAGTCCCTTAAACTGATTTAGCCCCCAATAAGAGCGAGCCCTCATGATCCCTAAAGGTACTATAATCTAATCTTTCCACTGAATATCCCCTTTGAAAATACGCGCTCTAGTTCTGGTATAAAAAAAGTTATCCACTTCGCAAAATTTTTAATTCCCTTAACAATATAAAAAAACGCATTAGCTGCAGATCATCGCTGCAGCATAATGCGTTAGATAAAAAGATTATTTTGAAATAATGTGGATTGGGTTGCCTAGTAATACTTCGGCAGTTTCCATTGTAATTTCACCTAATGTTGGGTGAGGGTGAATTGTTAAAGCAACGTCTTCAGCAGTCATGCCGCCTTCGATTGCCAAGCAAAGCTCAGAAATCATGTCAGATGCACCAGCACCGATGATTTGAGCACCTACAAGCAAGCCATCTTCTTTACGGGCAACTAATTTTACGAAGCCTTCAGTTTGGTTTAATGCTAATGCACGACCATTAGCTGCGAATGGGAATTTCGCAACTTTCACTTCTAATCCTTCAGCTTTTGCTGATTCTTCGCTGTAGCCAACAGTAGCCATTTCTGGATCTGTGAAGCATACAGCAGGGATTGCCAAGTAGTCAACAATTGAATGTTCCCCAGCGATTGCTTCCGCAGCAACTTTACCTTCGTAAGATGCTTTGTGAGCAAGTTGTGGACCGTCAACGATATCACCAATTGCATAGATGTTTGGAATATTTGTGCGACATTGTTTGTCGACTTTGATTAATCCGCGCTCAGCAAATTCGATACCGATTTGTTCTAAACCGATTTCATCTGTGTTTGGACGACGACCTACAGTTACTAATACGTAGTCAGCTTCAACTTTTTTCTCTTCTCCGCCAACTTCATAAGAAACGATTACGCCATTTTCGTTTTCTTCCACACCTTTAGCAGATGCGCCTACTTCGATTGTAACGCCTTTTTTCTTAAGGCCTTTTTTCACGATTGCAGTCATTTGTTTTTCGAAGCCGGCCAAGATATCTTTTCCGCCTTCAATGATTGTTACTTCAGTACCGAAGTTTGCAAATGCAGAACCTAGCTCAGTACCGATGTATCCTCCACCGATAACTACTAATTTTTTAGGTAATTCTTTTAAGTTAAGAGCACCTGTAGAGTTTAGTACACGATCTGTATATTTGAAAGTTGGAATTTCAACA
>DAMDNS010000388.1:0-3353 GCA_032083605.1 Ureibacillus sp. | reverse complement strand
ATCACTTGTAAATATGAAAATAAATACAAATTTAAGAGAGTTTAAAGCATTTATAGTCAATTGAGTTATATGGAATAATATTACAAACCCATCATATATACTAAGTATCTATATTTTTAGGAGGAGATATTTTATTAAAAAAATCATGATAATAGTCTTGCTGCTAATTTTGATAATCTCCATCTGGACGGGGACAAGAATGGCAAACAGGGAAACATCGGAAGCTTCATCCAATGAAAATAAACCTCCATTTACTCCAACTGTTTTAAGTGCAGGAAATGAAAATCAGTATTCAATAGATTTAGAGATGAATGAACAAGGCATTTTTCAGATAGACTCTACAGTTACTGTTAAGAACACTTCTGATGATCAATGGAATCAGGTAGTATTTTATTTTATTCCGAATATGTTCACCAAAGAAAATTCATATCTAGAAACTCCTTCTATTGTAGATATAACCAGTATAAAAGTGAATGGTACGAGTGCTTCGTTTACTCTAGAGGAGGATACGCTGACAGTTCCATTAGAGACCGCTTTACTACCTGAGAATGAGGTCAATATTGAAGTTCAATATTCATTTACCTTGCCTGAATATGGTCGGAGATTTACTAAGTCGGGTGATAACTATTATTTAGCCCAATGGTATCCAATGGTTGCCACATATAGAAATGGCAAATGGAATAAAGAAGAATATTTACTTTACGGAGAAAGCTATCACACTTCATTTAGCGATTTTACTTTCAATTACCAAATTCCCAAAGCGTATCAAATTGCCACATCGAGCGGCGAAGATATCCATCCGAGCAAAAATTCCGGAACGCTTAAAGCAAATAACGTGAAGGAATTTTTTGTTACTATTTTGAATGCCCCTGCTATGACAGAGGGAGAAGTAGATGGAATAAATGTCAGAGTTTTTGACGTAGGTAAATATGAAAAGCACAAAGAAGAAATACTTCAGATTGCCACGGATGCATTGCAATATTTTCAGCAACACATTGGAGAATATCCCTATGAACAATTGGATATTATATTAGACGAAATAGCTATGGAATACCCAGGTATTATTACAGTTGGACAGATAGGAAGTGGGAAGAACAGGGGGGCGAATAAATTAGATGTTGAACGATTGAAAAGTACAGTTGTTCATGAAATTGCACATCAATGGTTTTACAGTGCTATCAGCAACGACCCTTTTTATGATGGCTGGTTAGATGAGAGCTTTGCCGAGCTAACAACAGCACTCTTCTTTGCTGATTTGGAAAATAAAGAATATGCCCCAACTGTCATAACCTTACCAAATGGTGAAAATTCGTTAAGTAGACTGACGCTTCCAGTTAATCTACCCTTAAATCAGTATCCAGCACATGGTAATTCACCATACCATTACTATAAACCATTGATCAACCTCTGGAATATCTTCCAGGAACATGGTGGCCAAGAGAAGTTTAATGAATTTATAAAGGCATATTACGAAACCTACCAATACAAAGAGTTAAATACACAAGAGTTTACTAGGTTCCTGTCCTATTTTCTGGACTTAGAAAATAACGATCCATTTAAAGAATGGATTTTATTGGAGGATTAACCCCTCCAGGAGGGACAGTAGAAATTAGCTACTGTCCCTTTACAAAGTGGAGATGATCAATTTGGTTATAATTCTTTACTTTCCACTCCTCCCCGAAAAATTCGATGTTACTTATACACGCATTACTCAATCTCGTCCTGCCAGAACCGATTTCACCATTTGATAGATGTGTCAAAATACTGTTGATAACAGCTCCGTGGGCTACTACTACAATTTTCTTCCCTTTATACAACTCGTTTATTTTTTCAATTCCATTAACTACCCGTTTAGTTAAAGCTATTCGCTCTTCTTGATTTGAGTAATTTTTATTTGGAAATGCTGCCATTCGTTCTGCTTCTGTCATTCCTTCCGCATCTCCATAATACCTTTCTATGAAATGCTCCATTTCAATTAGAGGGATGTTCAATTCTACATTAATGATTTCCGCCGTTTCCTTAGCACGCTTCAAAGGGCTTGTAATAATTAAATCCCAATCCATGTCGCTTAATGCATTTCGACACTGCTGCGCTTGAAAAATTCCATTTTGATTCAGTTCGATATCTGTTCTTCCCTGTAGTTTCCCCTCTGCATTCCAATCCGTTTGGCCATGTCTAACTAAGCAAATCAATGTCATGCTTATCCCCCTGTATCCTATTCCAAATTCTATTGATTTTTATTAGATTCTTATCTTCAAAAGTTAGTTTGTAGATATCCGGCATATCAAGTTTTTTCCAGAAGTTATAATCGTATCTTTTATCAAAGTAATTCATCATCAGCACCATTAAATTCCCGTGTGTACCTATTACAATATTTTTACCTTCATAGGTTTCCAGTACATTCTCAACAGCAGCTATCCCCCGCTTTTGTGCTTCAATATTGGACTCTCCTCCCGGCCATGAAAATGCAGGATTCTTCCAAGCTTTTGTGATTGCAAGATTAAAGTCCAATGCAGGTGCTGAAGTTAACATTCTTTCCTTAAAACTCTTTTCGATTACAATTTCCTTTCCTATACCCATTGCAATACCCTCTACTGTTTGAATCGCCCTTTTATACGGACTTGAAATAACCAGATCGATGTTTTCGTTTTCAAGAATCCTGCTAACTCTTTCAGTATCGATGACTCCCTCCGCCGATAACGGTCTCCCTACTTCATCAGGTGTATATGTAGAATGTGCATGCCGTACTAAATACAAATTCGTCATCAAGTTTGTCCACTTCCTTAAGACTTCTTTAGAAACGTTTATGAATAACAAAAGCGCAAGCGCCCTGATTAGCCCGACAAGCGCTGGAAGATCCGATCGAAAGTGTTTTTTCAACTTTCGACCGAGGGCAGACCGCGACCTCGAGGGGCTGGGTGCTGGAGCTAGATGTAGAATTAACTTTTCAAGAAAGTTATTCACAAACCGAAATTTTATAATTTCCTTAATAAGAAACAAAGGCATTAGCGGTGTCACTAATGCCCTCATTACGTAGAATATTCGATTTATTGCAGTGATTATCCTCTAAAATTTCGATTTGGTATTATAGTAAATCAACATAATCGAGAAGATGATTAATAAGATAAACCCGACAAATGACAGGATATCAGCAACCAGCACGATAAACTCTTCAAGAGCTCCGCCTCCGCTGAATACGCCAACTAAAGCCGGCGCGAGTAAAGTACTATTTAATAATGCCAGTACAGCACTTCCCAATAGGCAGTAAAGTAATTTCGTACTTTTAGACAATGGAAAACACCTCCTTAGCCCATTTTATGTAACATTTGGCCAAGAGGTTACTCCACGAAACT
>DAMDNS010000387.1:0-3354 GCA_032083605.1 Ureibacillus sp. | reverse complement strand
TGGCTGATGAGCGAGCAAAACAAGCGAAATAAAAAAGATCCGTCACAAATGCGTCATGGCTACACAACCGGTGCATGTGCTACAGCGATGACTAAAGCCGCTTTACAAGCAATTGTGACAGGTCAAGTCCCAGAAGAGGTTACGATTTATCTACCTGTTGGACAATATGCAACTTTTAAAGTAGAGGCAAGCAGCATCCAGGGAGACGCCATTATGTGTGAAACAATTAAGGATGCTGGAGATGACCCGGATGCAACTCACCAAGCCTGTATTCAAAGTACAGTACGTTTGGTAGACATACCTGGTATACATCTGGATGGTGGAGTTGGTGTGGGTCGTGTAACTAAGGCTGGATTACCTGTGCCCGTTGGTTTAGCTGCAATAAATCCGGTGCCTCGTAAAATGATAACTGGCGTTGTACAAGAATTAATTGATGCGAATGCCATTAAGCAGGGAGTTGAAGTTATTATCTCTGTTCCGGATGGAGAAGAAATCGCGAAAAAAACATTGAATGGTCGTCTCGGTATTATCGGAGGAATTTCAATATTAGGTACTCGTGGCACCGTCGTTCCTTTTTCGAGTTCAGCATATATGGCCAGTATTGTTCAAGCGCTTAATGTGGCGAAGGAAGCAGGTTGTGATCATATCGTGATTACAACTGGGGGACGCAGTGAAAAATACGCAATAAAGCAATATCCTCATTTGCCAGAAGAAGCATTCATTGAAATGGGTGATTTCGTTGGTTTTACATTAAAACATATTGCACGCAAAAAATTCTCGCAAGTTTCTCTTGTCGGCATGATGGGAAAATTCTCGAAAGTAGCTCAAGGTGTAATGATGGTCCATTCAAAAAGCGCGCCAATTAGCTTTGAATTTTTGGAAGGTATTGCTAAAAAGATTGGTATTAAAGAACCTCAGCTTAGTGAAATAAGAGGAGCAAATACAGCTTCGCAAGTTGGTGAAATACTTCGCAGTAATGAAGTTTATTTTGAAGCGCTTTGTAAAAACTGTTGCTATTATGCATTAGCACATATGAATACAACGATTAGTGTTTCGACAAGTTTATATGCAATGAACGGTGATTGTTTAGGAAAGGCTGAGAATATTGACAAACTGGATGAAAATGATTGGTATAGGGGATAACGGTTTATCTGGCCTATTGCCACAATATATTGAATGGATTAATAACTGTGATGTATTAGTAGGAGGAGAACGACATTTAGCGTTCTTTCCCCAGTTTTCTAAAGAAAAGAAAGTTATTAAAGGTGGATTGTCTAAGCTTATTGATGATTTGCAGAAAGAATCGCGTAACGTTGTTATTTTAGTTTCAGGAGACCCTTTATTTTATGGACTAGGTAGTTTGCTAGCTAAGAAACTGCCAATAGAGATATATCCTTATACAAGTTCAGTACAGTTAGCTTTTTCAAAAATGCAGGATAGCTGGCAAGATGCCTATATTTCAAGCCTGCATGGACGATCAATTAAAGGTTTTGCACAAAAAATTGATGGACGTAAAAAAGTTGCCATTTTAACAGATGACAAAAACACACCCCAAGTTATAGCTACCTATTTAAAGCATTACGGGATGACCGAATATGATGCTTTTGTAGCCGAAAATTTAGAGGGGAACAATGAGCGCTGTCGTTATCTGACATTAGACGAGATGGAAAAAGCGACTTTTTCACCTTTAAATGTTGTGATACTAAAGCAGCGTAAACCCGTAAAGCGCAACACGCTTGGGATTAGCGATGAGGAATTTCATCAGCGTAAGCCGGAAAAAGGCTTAATTACGAAAAAGGAAATTCGAGTTCTTTGTTTACAAGAATTACTACTTCAAGAAGATAGCGTTATGTGGGATATCGGTACATGTACGGGTTCAGTTGCCATTGAAGCAGCGAAAATTGCCCTTGAAGGTGCAGTGTATGCGATTGAAAAAAATGAGGGTGATTTAGAAAATTGCCTATTGAATCAGGCAAAGCACCGTACCGACTTTACGGCGATTCTTGGTAAAGCGCCATTGCGTCTGGATGAATTCCCGGACCCTGATGCAATCTTCATTGGTGGAAACGGCGGCAATATGGAGCATTTGCTAGAAACATGTATTACACGTCTTGTTCCAGGTGGCCGCCTCGTGATGAACATCGCTACAATTGAAAATTTAGCCGATGCGATGATGCACCTAAAGAATTTAGGTTGTGACGTAAAGATTTTACAGGCTCAAATTTCAAAAAGTAAACCTATATTACAATTAACACGCTTTGAACCATTAAATCCAATATTTATTGTGACGGCACAGAAAGGGATGGACAAATGACAGTAGGTACTTTATATGGACTAGGCGTTGGCCCTGGCGATCCAGAACTGATTACAGTAAAAGCTTTCCGCAAACTACAAGAATGTCCGGTTATTGCTTACCCCAAAAAATTAAAAGGCAGCAAATCGTATGCACATCGTATCGTGGAGATGTATATCAACCCTGCAGAAAAGAATATGCTTGGCCTTGTATTCCCCATGACAAAAGATGAAGAAACATTAACACTCGAGTGGGCAAAATCAGTGGAAGCGATATATACATATATAGCACAAGGCCAGGATGTTGCCTTCGTTACAGAGGGAGATCCTATGTTATTCAGTACATTTATACATGTAATGAAAAAAATGAAGGACACCTATCCTGAAGTTCCAATTGAAACAGTGGCAGGTATTTCATCCTTTAATGGTTCTGCCAATCGTTTAGGCATTCCACTCGCAGATGGTGATGATCATGTCGCAATGATACCGGCTACAGATGATATGGACGAGATGCGTCGGGTTTTGGATACACATGATGCAGTCGTATTTATTAAAATAGCAAAAGTCTTAGAGGATATGCTTGATCTATTGGAAGATATGAATCTGCTATATGGCACACATGTTGTCACAAAAGTAACGTCAGATGAAGAAGTTATTTGGAATGTAGATGAGTTGCGTGGAGCAGAACTGAATTATTTATCATGTATGGTGGTGCGCAAATAATGAAAAAAATTTGGATTATCGGGGCAGGTCCTGGAGACCCGGAATTAATAACAGTAAAAGGCTTAAAGTTATTACAAACAGCTGATGTTGTGATGTATACAGATTCATTGGTAAGTGACAAATTAGTTGCTGAATCTCGTACTGATGCAGAGGTTATTCGTACAGCCGGCATGCACTTACAGGAAATGGTCGATTGTATCGTTGAGCGCGTTAATGCTGGTAAAACCGTAGTTCGTTTACATACAGGGGATCCGGCCATGTATGGGGCGACAATGGAACAAGTTGCATTATTAAAAGAACATGATATTGGTTACGAGGTTGTGCCTGGTGTAAGTTCAG
>DAMDNS010000386.1:0-3374 GCA_032083605.1 Ureibacillus sp. | reverse complement strand
GTGCAGGCTGCTCTATGGCCGATATGGCGGATATTTATCAAACAGAAGAAGCTTGGGTGGAACTACAAAAGCTTTTTGGTGATACAATCATTCCTTTAACGTATGTTAACTCAACAGCAGCCATAAAAGCGTTTACTGGAAGAAATGGCGGGGCTTGTGTCACATCGTCTAATGCGAAAAAAATGGTGAAATGGGCCTTTACTCAAAAAGAGCGATTATTCTTCTTGCCCGATCAGCATCTTGGTCGTAATACAGCTTACGACATAGGGATTTCTTTAGATCAAATGGCAGTTTGGAACCCGATTAACGGCGAACTTGAATATAAAGGTGAACTTGATGATGTGAAGGTGATTTTATGGAAAGGCCACTGTTCGGTCCATCAAGGCTTTACTGTAGCGAATGTCCATGAAGTTCGTAGAAAATATCCTGAAATGACGATTATTGTTCACCCAGAATGCTGCCGTGAAGTCGTGGAGATATCCGATTTAAATGGCTCAACAAAATATATTGTAGACACAATCAATTCAGCTCCTCCTGGTTCCAGCTTTGCTATCGGAACAGAAATGAATTTAGTCAAACGAATTATTGCGGATCATCCAGACAAACATATTATCTCATTGAATGAAAACATGTGTCCTTGCTTAACGATGAATCGAATCGACCTCCCTCATCTTCTATGGGCTTTGGAAATAATTGAAGATGGTACACAAGGCAATATTATTAAAGTAGATTTAGAAACAACAAAAGAAGCAATACTATCCCTAGAACGTATGCTTGCATTAGCTTAGACTTAGATCCACTAACGAAGAGGCTGGGACAAAAGTAGAAATTCTAAGAAAATTAGTGGAAAACTATAATCAGAATTTGATACTTTCTAAATTGATTGCAGTGGAGGGTCGACGCCTGAGACTACAGGCTCAGGGAAGTGCCCGCGAAAAAGCGTACCCGAAACGAAAATCAATTTTTTCGCACACCGAAAAAACACCATTTTCTACTCGAGAAAATGGCGTTTCTGGGTTTTGTCGCAGCCTCTTAAATTTCATATTTAATTGTTAGTCAGTTAATTTATTTACTATTTCATACTCGTCCATTTTCTCTGCCAACCATGTTGAATATTGTTCATTTACTTTAGAATCTAAAAGATCTTGATAAGCTGTATCCTTTACATCATCGTATACAGCTTCCTTCTCTTCATTTTTGTCTGTCACTTTGATTACATGGAAGCCATATTCTGTTTCGACCGGTTCGCTTATTGTATTTATATCCAGAGCAAATGCAGCTGTTTCAAAAGCTTCTGCCATCTCACCAGTACCGAAATATCCTAGATAACCGCCATCTTCATTATTAGATGTGTCTGTTGAATATTCTGCAGCAAGTGCTGCAAAATCTTCACCTGCATTCAATTTATCAATAACTTCTTGAGCAGTTTCTTTATCTTCTACTAAAATATGACTTGCTTCCACTTGTGCTGCTTCTCCATAGGTTGCTTTATTTTCTTCAAAGTAAGTTTTTATTTCATCATCTGTAATTCCAATATAGTCCTCCATAACTTCTAAAGTTAATAGGTAGGTTTCGATATCTTTTTTAACATCATCCAACTCCATATTATAGGAAGAAATCATTTCAAGTAACGCTTCCTCACCGCCATACATGGAAGCATAATCTTCATATTCCGCTTCAATTTCTTTGTCCGTTACTGATAGATCGTTCTTTTTCGCTTCTAATTCAATTATTTTATTTGAAATTAAAGTAGTCAAGGTTTCTACACCATATTGAGCAGTTAATGTTTCGTTTAGTTCGGCTTCAGTAATTTCTTCTCCATTAACCGATGCAATCATTGTTGATTTTCCATTGGAACAACCTACCAGCATCACACTTAAAGCTATTGGAAGTGCCATCACCTTGATTGTTTTTGTAAATTTGAATTGTTTCATTAGTATCCTCCATCCAGGTTTCGTTCAAGTTATATTACAGTTACTAGATTAACTGCTTAATGTGTCAGTAGAATGTCAAAGTTAGATTTTTAACAAAAAAAGAAGCTAGAAACCTAGCTTCGCTATCCAATGTATTCACTTTTGTTCACGGTTATTTTAAAAGCAGTACCTTCCTCACTGCTATTTGTTAAAAGAAGATCTCCTCCAATCGATTGAGCCATCATTTTACTAAGGGGCAAACCTAATCCAAGGCCGCGCACCTCATATTTTTTATTTTCCCCTCTAAAGAATCGTTCAAAAATAAATGGCTGTTCATCCATTGAAATCCCTTTACCATTGTCTCGAATATGCACTTCAACAAAACATTCTTGCTCCTGAATGGTAATCGTAATTTCCCCACCATTTGTCATTGATTGTTCTGCATTTGTGAGTAGGTTTGTTACGATTTGCTGCATTCGTACTAAATCGATCGAGACGAGAATCTCTTCATTTGATGGTAGAAATCGGACTTCTGTATCATCACTCTTATGTGTTACTTTCCACTGAGCAATGATATCTTCTAATAGTATATTGATCTCGTATTGTTCAATTTTGACTGGGACAGCATCAACTGCGAAGGAATTAAATGCTAGAAGGTCCCCCACCATTGTTTTCATTTTTGTTGTTTCCACTAAAGCCATTTTAATAAAATCATCCGCTTCATCGCCTGCTACAACACCATCTTGTACAGCCTGCAATAAGCCACTAATGGACGTAACAGGCGTCTTTAACTCATGGGTAACCCCAGCTAATAATTCAGTCCTAGTTTTTTCAAGCTGCTGAAGTTTTGCAGCCATCTCTTTAAAGGAAGATACAAGCTCATAAACCTCTTTTTCTTTAATGGAAGCTGTTAATTGAATATCGTAATTTCCATCCTTAACTTTTTTTGCGGCTTCTGCCACATTCATAATCGGTTTTGAGAGTCTGCGAGATAAAAAATAAATCGCAAGCCACCCAAAAATCCCTAATGAAACAATAAAAATCGCTAATTGACCATATTCTTGATTTACTTGTGTCAATTTCTCTTTTGATTCCAAGATAAAAACATAACCAATCAGCTCATTTTCCAATTTAATTTCCTTTTTTATTACATAAAATATTTCATCTAATTCAGCAATGGTTATTTTATCCAATTCTTCACCTTGAATTAAATCCAAGAAATCAATATGATATAACTCAAAGGGACGATTGGTTGAAATAACCTCCCCACTGCTATTTGTAATATAAAGATCTGGATCAATTTCTCTAAAATTTAATCGTATCTTTTCTTTAATGTCAGGGATTTCTACAGTTGATGTATCAGTAAGACGATTGGCGGTTTGCTCAGCAATAAATGTCATCATTTCCAAACGATATTCTACCGTCGTATGACGAATCCATAAGGCAGAAATAAGCGATATG
>DAMDNS010000385.1:0-3376 GCA_032083605.1 Ureibacillus sp. | reverse complement strand
TGGTTGAATAACATGCCATAGCCGAGAAGAATGGCCGAATGATTAATTCCATACTCAAAAGCGTAATCTGCTAACAAGGTCTTTTCAATGTGTTGATGTTCCTCGTTAGGATAAGAAATAACTGGTGCTTCATGAAAAAGCTCGCCCTTTTTAATATCCTGTGTAGCAAATACGCCTCTATTAAATTCTCCATCGCTTAGTGGAGAGGTTTTTACCTCAATCATATTGGTCTCCTACTCATCTTTAAGATTTTCTTTCTAACTGTAACATGAATTGAGTATTAGCGCTCTTTTTATTGCTTATTTAAAGGGACTTTGTATGACTTCCATCCATTTTTTAAAGATCCCTTTGTCATTTACTTCGACATCGTTTAGGTCATGTGTGTAGATTTGGTAGTTATTCTTCCCATTATTTTTTGCATAATACATTGCTTTATCAGCAGCTTTAATAAGCGTTTCTTTATCTTCTCCGTCATCTGGATACATACTAATTCCGATGCTCAACGAGATGCTTGCTTTATTTTCGTTTAATTTATACGGCTCTGCAACATGATCAATGATTCTTTTTGCTATTTGTTCGATCTCATCTTTCCCCGTTTCTTCGAACATCACGATAAATTCATCACCGCCAATTCTAGAAATAAGGTCTTCTTCTCTAATACACTTATCGATTCTAGATACTACTTCGATTAAGAGCTGATCACCCGCATCGTGGCCGAGTGTATCATTTACCTTTTTAAAATCATCCAGGTCAATGAACATAATCGAGAAATTATGATGATGACGTTTTGAACGAACAAGCGCTTTCTGAATTTGTCTGTCCAACATTTTCCGATTCGGTATATCCGTTAATTCATCGAAAAAGGCCATTCGTTTCAATTCAATCTCTAATTCTTTCTGTCTGGTAATATCCTCAAACTGCCCATTTACCTTTAAGAGCTTACCATCTCTATTTCTAAACGGTTGGGCTTTAAATAATAACCACTTTTCTCCCATTTCAGGATGAACAATTTTTATTTCTTTTCGAACTGATTTTCCATTTGACAACTCTTCTTGAATACCAAAAAGTATCAGGACATCTTCTGGATGAAATAATTGTTGAACGATTTTTTCATTATTATTGAATTCTGTTTGAGTATAGCCAATTAAATTTTCTACGCCTTTCGAAAAGATAAATTGATGATTTCGATAGTCAAAGCTAAAAAAGATTGCTTCTTCAAAGGTAGTAAAGAATTGCTCATAATCCTCATATTTTTGAGTGATTTCTAATTTCTCTTTACGTAATTCATTATTGAGTTCTTTATAGTGTTCTATCGTCTTTTCACTTTTTCTACTAAATAACCAGGCAACCAGAATTATAAGTAAACTCAGGAGCAAACTTGGAATTTGTACTGAGCCCGTAAGCATAAAGTTATATGCTAAATTGATAATCGTAATGACCGATATCGCAATCATGACTATTTTCCCTGATAATTTCATAGATTTTCTATCCTTCTTAGAATTACTTTCTATTTTTTTCACAAAAACAATGCTAAATACATCTTTACTTCTGGAGTTACGTTCAGATAATACATGAAGCTTAGATTCTTGTAAATAAGTATTTACTAAAATTAAATTGAAAAATTTTACAGCGTGCATTCCCTTTGAAATGTGGGTGAAAATGCTTTTACTAGTCACTTACCTATTCTTTAAAGAATCCTATCCATATTCTAGATATAGTTACTTGTAGAATAGCTAGGAGGTGTAATTATATGCATTACTTTTATCAATCCCATAGCTTCCAGTCACCTTACACACATACTGCCTATCAGCCTATTGCCAGGAATCCATTAGCGAATCCTAACCCTATGCATCATCATACAATTCACCATGCAAATATAAATCCCAACATGCGCTATGTAGCACAACATAATGGAGCTCAAGCTCAACGCAACACTGGGGCTCAACAACAGAACCGAAATCAGCAACCACAAAACAGGTCTCCATTTCCCGCTGTAGATCCGGACCTTTTATACGAATCTGCAAACCAATCGAATAAGCTCATGAAAGAAGCAAGCATGGTACTGGACAAATTAGCTTCTTCCAAGGAATTTGGTGCCAGACTTATGGACGTTGCACAGCATTCCAATAACGAAGAGGTAGAACGATTAATTCATTCAGTCGGCATTACTTCAGATGTAGCCATTACCTATAATCCAGATGGGCTACAACTAGAATTCAAATCAAAAGTTAAGGAAATCGATTGCTGCAAATTAGTCGTTTCATTACGCTGGCGATAATGTACGGATTGTCCCAAAAAGACTTAGCGCTCACTAAAACTGCACCATAATTGTTTGACGCAACTCTTACAGTTAAAGGTGCTTTTTTTATTTGGTTATATTTTGTAAATAAGGTATTTATATGGATTAAATTGGATTATCATAAGAAAGTTAGTACAGAGTTACTATCATAATATGCAAATATAGAATTCATTTAAGCAATGAAAGGACTCGTGAGGGCAAATGGTAATAGATAAAAATCATAAAAGATCACTACTACATTTGATAATATGTATTCTATTTAACGCGGAAAGTAACATGGAGTAGCTTGTTCATGAATTGGATCTCGAGAATTTAAAGCTTCCCCACTTGGTTACATACCGCGCTCTAATAGCTTCCAGTTATAAAATCATTTAAGAAACTCAGGGTTATTTTTCAAGTAGTTCTGCCAGGCATTTTTCATACCTTGTTCGATTTCCTCTTTGGAGGCAGTGAGTCGTTGCTCTGTCCCGCCATAGCCAATTTCTAATTTTTCTTTTCTTAAACCGTCAAAAATTCCAGCAATAAAAGCGTTTAGTGGTGCGCCAAAAGTATGTAGGCCTACCCCACCTAAATCCGTATTGACAGCTGGTGGTAATACTTCCACTACTTCTACCTTAGTATTTTCTAGCTGTTGGCGCAATGTCACTGTAAAGGAGTGCATGGCAGCTTTTGTAGCACTGTAAATTGGAACCCATACCCCGGGCTGTAACGCCAAGCCTGAAGTAATATTTATAATCGTAGCTGTCTTTTGTTTCATAAGATGCGAAAGCAAAAGCATGGACAAATGAATTGGCCCCTCTACATTAATAGCCAGCTCATTCTGATAGTATTTCCATTCATTCTGTGCATTCAGCAAGTTTACCCTTTGCTGAATTCCTGCATTATTCACTAATACGTTGAGCTGTGGAAACTCGTTTGTGACCCATTCAGTCAGTGCAATACGGTCTTCCTCGTTGGATACATCGCACGCTCTTGTATGTAGCTGTGGATATTTTTCCTTTGCTTCAGCTAGCTTTTCTTCTCGGCGCCCCACAACAATAACTTCGTTGCCTTCTTTCAAAAATTGCTCTGCAAAGG
>DAMDNS010000384.1:0-3377 GCA_032083605.1 Ureibacillus sp. | reverse complement strand
ATAAAATCAATAAAGCAATCGCAATCAAAAACATGTTATTTAAAATGAAATTCAAATTCTTTCCCCCTTTTTAAAGAATTTACATTACAATTATAACATGAAATTTTTTCCATTTAAGAATTTTAGAATTCAACAATCATTTAAGGGGAATTTATCAAGAGGTGATAGTTTGCAAGAAAACAAGAAAAGAAAACAGCTGATAATTGGATGTATTTTATTTGGGGTGATCGTGCTACTTGCTAGTGTTCAAGTTTTGTTGACCCCTTTTTTATTTGTTAGAAGCCTGGCCATTCTTACTGTTATATGCTGCTCTGCAGGGATTGGGGCTTTTATTAGAGAGCTTTATATTTTAAGGGAGAAATAAAATTAATATTATATATTAGAGGATGAATAGCTTAGAATCGTACACAAAAAAGATTGTTGGGTATCAAATACAATGGTATATAAGGAATATACCTATGCTTTTCAATTTTGTGCTGCTGCTGATTTAGTAATGTGAGGTGGAATGTGGATAAAATCAAAATGAAAATCATGATTGTCGTTTGTTCAAGTATTATGGTGGCTTCTTTAAGTCAGGTTGTGTACTGGACGTCTATAAGCGAGTGGGCTGATGGAGGATGGTTTTTGCTTTCCATTCCATGCATCATTGTTTTTCTCAATTTAGTGCTATGTTTAAAATTCAGAATAAGGTATATCGAATATATTATGTCTGTTTATCTAGGGTTTGTTCTATCTATTGCTACGATGTCGATTATATTATTCCTGGACCAACCCGAAAACTTGTCGCCAGGTGAACAAATACTGCATACAGATGATGTAGTAATGTCTGTTTTCTTCACTTTTGTAACCCAGGCTATAATTCTGCTGTTATTGAATCTAGCAAGTTTCGTAATCTATAAAATATTTATGCCGAAGAAGATTGTTTCATTGATAAATACTTCAGATTCAGAGGAGTGAGTTAAGAGCAAATGCAGTGACATTGCTCTTTTTTACTGCGAAAAAACCCAAAAATAAGGAATTGGCCTTAGCTTAATTGAAGTTTGAAAATGCTGATTATATCTCTATCGAAGGGAGCATGTATTTTGAGTGAATGGAAGAAACTGATACAGGATTCAAAAACCAGGTGGGAACAGAATGCTGAGCATTGGGATGATTATATGGGGGATGAAAGCAATCGATTCCACCGCGAACTGATCAGGCCCTCGACTGAAAAATTATTGAATGTGCAGAAAGGGCAAAATATACTCGATATTGCTTGTGGAAACGGGAATTTTTCAAGAAGGTTGGCGGATTTAGGGGCCAATGTAGTTGCCTTTGATTATAGTTCGAAAATGGTGGAACGTGCAAAGACTAGATCTCTAAACCATAAAATCGATTATAAAGTGATAGATGCTACAAATTATGATGAGTTAATAGGGCTTGGAGCGGCTCAATTTGATAGTGCTGTAGCAAATATGGCTTTAATGGATATTGCTGACATAACAACGTTAGCAAAATCTTTATACCAGCTGCTCAAGTCAAATGGTTCTGTTGTTTTCTCCATAACGCACCCTTGCTTCCAATCACCCGGTATTAGAAAAATAAATGAAATTGAAGATGTATATGGAGAATTGATAAGTAGAAATAGCATTCAAATAACCAAGTATCTAACTCCTGAGCCATATAAAGCGATTGGCATCAAAGGCCAAGCCATTCCCCATTACATGTTTCATCGACCAATATCCTATTACACAAGCTTGTTTTTCGAATCTGGTTTCGTACTGGATGGAATAGAAGAGCCTAGCTTCCAAAAAGACAAGGATCAGGATAATAAATTCGATTGGTATGAGATTCCTGCTGTGATGATCTATCGCTTTCGAAAGTTATCATGATGGGTACAGAAATATGCAGATTTGTCAGTGAAGATTATTTAGGGACGAACAGCTTTCTGATACAATATCAACTAAATCTCTGAGAAGGGGGAACGGAAAAAGGCATTTCAACGTCTAAGTACCCATATAGAATATACTGGGGGTCAAGAATGTTTAAATATGTTGTTCATATACTGACAGGAATCTGTATTCTGATGATTTCTACTTTCATGGCATGGTATGAAGGCAGTGTGATTACGAATGTAACCTGGGAATGGGAACATTCAACACCGTTTACCAACATTTTTAATAGTGAGATTACGAATGGCCAAGATATTAATCAACTCGATTATTTGGTTTATGCAGCGAAGTTTTCCCCATTTTTCCCTACTTTAATGTTAATGAGTGTCCTATACATTGTAAGTGTTTTTGTCTTGTACTTAACTAAAAATCGTTCTGGATGGACATCAATCATTATTGGATTAGCGGGGTTTAGCCTGATTATAATGAGTGGATTCATTTCTAATGCATCGACTTTTGGGGGAGCTATTTTTTTCTGGATCTGTAGCATTAGCGGAATCATTTTTATTGCTGTTACAGGCTGGATAACATTAAAATTAATTCGTTTCAGCATGGAATCCCAAAAATAAACCAAATATAAGGGAATGATTTTGCAAAGAATAAGAAAAAACGAATTAGAGGTGTGTCCCTTGATGCTGAAGCGCTGCTTACTATTATCCGGTTTTTTGTTTCTTATCGTACCTTTGCAAGTTGTTCGTTCGGAAACCATAACAAAAGAAGATCTGTATGTGACCGCAGAGGATATAATTGGTGATCTTGTAATGCCAACAATCGATAAGGAAATCGAAAAAATGTATGGAAGGAACTTGAATTGGGAGCGGGGAAGAATAGAAGGTATCGATTACAATAGCAATCATTCTTACGATGTACTCATGAGGATGAAAGTATCTACACAAGGAAACCAGCCATTTGACTATGTAACTGATGAAATAACGTTAAGAATATCCCCCTCATGCGACAGTGAAAAAATCAATCAAGAGGTATGTAATCATGGCTTTAAAATTGAGGTTCTAGACTACAAGCATTTATCCCAATAGATTTTGCTAATTCGGAATATTGAACGAAAAAATAGAGATATCGCTCTTTTTGTAGAGAAGCCCCCATTAACCTCGAGGCTTCTTTTTTATTTTTTTAGCTTTCAAATTAGCCGAGAATTTCGCTAATTTGAAACGATTTTGACAAACACTCCTTCTTCAGCTTTGCTCTTTGCATTTATGTTCATCATCTTGATTTCTGGTGATAACTCGGAGGAACGGATTAGCAGGCCATTATGAATTACCGAAGGGTCTATTAGCCTCAATTTCTTTGTCTGATGAAGATCAAAGTGAACCTTGTCTTCTTCAACAATTACCTCTCTATGAATTCCGTTTAAAAGATTGGTCACTTCTTTGTCGTTCGATATTCGCAAGTAATTCATTACTTCTTCATCTGTTTCAAGTAATGAAC
>DAMDNS010000383.1:0-3385 GCA_032083605.1 Ureibacillus sp. | reverse complement strand
TTTACAACTTTTATGAAGCTAATACCATAATTACAATTTTTACGTATTATTATGTATAAATTCCAATGGTGAGCTGAACTTATTAAAGCCTTCCAGTCATAAAGCGAGTTTGCAATTCGTTCAAAACGACTTCATACTATTTTTTCATTAAAAATAGGCGTCCCCGTATCTATTATTTATAACAAACAGATACGAAAACGCCTCTAATTCATAATCATTATTACGCCTTGACTAATTTGAAACTAGTCTCATTATATTAGAAAAATCGATTGAGACTTGTACAAAACCTTTGATTTTAACATCAAATCTTCACGTCCAGGTTGAATAAAGTTAGAATGACAATTTCCCATCTAAAACTGCCTTGTTCTGTGTACTTTCGATAAACGCTTTTTCCTTTTGCTGCTGCGCGTTTACTTCTTCAACGACATCTTCCTCAATTCCAAAAATCTGCTGGAATAATTGAAGCTGTTGATTTGCTTTTGGAGAATTTGCCAATTCCTTCGCTTGCAATATTGGATCCTTCAATAATTGATTAATGATGGATTTCGTATGTTTATTTAAAATTTTGATTTCACGCTCAGTTAAATTCGGCATTTTATTCTCAATGCTTGTCATCGTTTCTTGCTGGATACGATTTGCCTTATTACGCAATGCAGAAATCACCGGAACAACACCAAGAGTTGCAAACCAATCTTTAAATTGTAATACCTCTTGTCCAATCATATCAGTAATTTCTTTTGCAGCTTGTTCACGTTCTGCTAAATTCGCCTCAACAATTCCTTGTAAGTCATCAATATCATATAAGAAGACATTTGGTAAATCGCTAATACGTGGGTCAATATCACGTGGCACTGCAATATCCACCATGAATAATGGCTTTCCTTTACGCAAACGTTCAACAAATTGCATTAATTCATAATCGATTACATAATCTGTTGCACCAGTGGAACTGATTAAAATATCAGCCTCTAATAGCATGCATTGCAGTTCTTGCATAGATTTTGCATCCCCATTGAATTTGGATGCGAGCTTCTCTGCTTTTTCAAAAGTACGATTGACAACCGTAACTTTGCCTACCCCATTGCCATAAAGATTTTGAATCGCCAGTTCACCCATTTTACCAGCACCTAAAATAGCAACATGCTTATTTTTTAATGATCCAAAAATCTTTTTAGCAAGTTCTACTGCTGCATAAGAAACAGATACTGCATTTTCATTTATTGTTGTTTCGTTATGTGCACGTTTAGCAAATGTAACAGCTTGTTTAAACAAGTGATTGTAAATTGTCCCTGTTGTACCCACTTCTTGCGCATCTAAAAAGCTTTTCTTCACTTGTCCAAGAATTTGTGTTTCACCTAACACCATTGAGTCAATTCCTGTTGTAACACGGAAAAGATGGTGCAGTGAATCGTCATCTTCACGAAGGTAAAGATGCTCGTCAAATTGCTCGACCGGAATATCGAACCACTTAGATAAAAATTGTTTAATATAATAACGACCTGTATGCAATTGATCTACTACTGCATATATTTCAGTTCGGTTACAAGTTGAAACAATTACGTCTTCTAATATGCTTTTTTCTTTTTTTAATGCTGCCATCGCCTTCGGTAGTTCACTCTCAATAAACGACAATTTTTCGCGAATTTCGACTGGCGCAGTTTTATAATTCAAGCCTACTACAAGTGTATGCATGAACTTTACACCTCACACGATCTATTTCATAAATTCTATTCTAACATAAAGAAAGCGTTATCCACACTATTTTTGTGAACATGCTATGAAATTATTTTTCATTTTTAAATTAGAATTATTCTAAAGTAAGTGTAACAAAGTTTACATGATGTTTCAATAACGATGACTTATAAAGAAATATTGCGAATATTTGATAAGCACGAAAGGACATAAGGTTACGTAATTAGACAAAATGCACTAGCGACGCATCACTAGTGCACGAAAGTATGTAAGCATTACATTCGTTTTTCGATTTCTTCCCAAGCTTTTTCAAATCCAAGCCCAGTTTCTGATGAAAAAACGATGATTGGATCGTTTTTATCCATTTCCAATGTATCTCTGACTACTTTTTTATGCTGTTCCCATTTCCCTTTTTTGATTTTATCCGCTTTGGTAGCGATAATAATCGCAGGAATGTTGTAGTACTTCAAGAAATCATACATCATGATGTCATCATTTGTAGGTGGATGGCGTAAATCAATGATTAATACAACAGCACGCAATACACTACGCGCTGTTATATATCGTTCAATCATTTTCCCCCAGGCTTCACGCTCAGTTTTAGAAACTTTTGCGTAGCCATATCCAGGTACATCTACGAAGAACAATTGCTCCTCGATTTTATAAAAATTCAGGGTTTGAGTTTTTCCTGGTTTTGATGAAATACGAGCCAATGCTTTTCTTCCAATCATTTTGTTGATAAATGATGATTTACCAACATTCGATCGACCAGCTAATGCAAATTCAGGAAGTCCATCTTCTGGATACTGCTCTGGCTTTACGGCGCTGATGACCATTTCTACATTATGGACTTTCATTATTTAAAAACCTCCAACAAGTGCTATTTCCAGCACCTCTTCCGCAGATGATACAGGTTTAAACGTAAGTTGTTCACGAATACTCTCTGGAATATCATCAATATCTTTTTCATTATCCTTTGGAATAATGATTGTAGTTAATCCTGCACGGTGTGCACCTAATGATTTTTCTTTTAATCCACCAATAGGAAGCACGCGGCCTCGCAGGGTAATTTCACCTGTCATACCAACTTCACGTTTAATTGGCTTATTTGAAATAGCTGAGACTAATGCAGTTGCCATTGTAATCCCTGCAGAAGGACCATCCTTCGGAACCGCGCCTTCAGGAACGTGAATATGAATATCGTTTTGATCAAAATAATCAGTATCAATATTTAATTTCTCGGAAAGCGAACGAACATATGACAGTGCCGTTTGGGCTGACTCCTTCATAACTTCCCCAAGCTTACCCGTTAAAATTAGTTTACCCTTGCCTGGCGTCAAAGAAACTTCAATTTGAAGCGTATCTCCACCAACCGTTGTATAGGCTAAACCAGTTGCAACACCAACTTGGTTTTCTTCTTCTGCCTGACCATAGTGATAACGGTGTTTTCCCAGCATTTCTTCTAATACTTTTGAATTTACAGTTACGCGCTTTTTCTCACCTGATACGATGATTTTGGCAGCTTTACGGCAAAGAGCAGCAATTTGTCTTTGAAGGTTACGCACACCAGCTTCACGCGTATAGTACCGAATTAAATCAATAATCGCCTCGTCCTTGATGACAAGCTGCGATTTTTTCAAGCCATTCTCGCCGATTTGTTTTGGAATCAAATGATTTTTCGTAATCATTGTTT
>DAMDNS010000382.1:0-3393 GCA_032083605.1 Ureibacillus sp. | reverse complement strand
GAGGAAACTCAATCCCCTCTTGTGCTTCGTGCGCAAGTCGGTCAATATGGGGACCACCTGGATAAGGCATATTTAAAACACGTGCCACTTTATCATAAGCTTCACCGGCTGCATCATCCCGAGTTTCTCCAATTACCTCAAAGCTACCGTGCTCCTTCATTAAGACCAGCTCCGTATGACCACCTGATACAACTAGCGCTAATAATGGAAATTGCATCGGTTCAACTAATTCGTTTGCATAAATATGGCCGGCTATATGATGCACAGGAATTAGTGGCAGCCCATGAGCAAAGGCAAATGCTTTTGCAGCATTAATGCCTATCAATAAAGCCCCTACTAAACCTGGCCCTTCTGTAACAGCAACTGCAGTTAAATCCGCAGGCTGCATATTCGCCTTTTCTAGTGTCTCTTCTATTACAATTGTTATTTGCTCGACATGATGTCTGGAAGCTACCTCTGGAACGACTCCTCCAAAACGCTTCTGGCTTTCAATCTGTGAAGCGACAACGTTAGAGACGATCTCCGTACCATTACGAATGATAGCGGCCGCTGTTTCATCACAGCTTGTCTCAATTGCTAATATATATTGATCATTCATTTAAATTCACCCACATTACAAGAGCATCCTCTTGATTATCTGTATAATATGCTTTCCGAATTCCACCATCTTGGAAACCAAGCTTTCGGTAAAGGTTTTGTGCCACTAAATTTGAAACGCGCACCTCTAAACTCATCACATCTACATTATGTTCCTTGGCAATGCGCATTGCTTCACGCATTAGACCTTCACCAATACCAAGTCCCCGTGCTTCTGCAACTACCGCTACATTCGTAATTTGTGCTGTATCAATTACTAGCCACATCCCACAAAAACCTAAAATCTTCCCATCCTCATTTTCAGCCACAACATAGTATGCAAAATTATTTTCTCTCATTTCATAGTGAAATGAATCCAATGTCCAAGGAGTAGGAAAAGAAGCTAACTCAATGGCATAAACAGCCTCTACATCCTCAGGGGTCATTTTCCGATACTGTATCATTTCCTATTGCCCCTTTTTCTGATCCTTGATCCAATTTGCTTCCGCTTCTGTAATTCGATGATATTGCGGGACAAAGCTGTGTACTTCTTCAATACTTGGTAGTGGTTGCCTTTGTGCTAACTCGATGAGCTTAGAGCCTCTTGGTAAGTCTATAGAATCTTGAGCAAAGATAGCTTGATCACCTAATTGTGCTGTAATCTTATCCTTGAAATTCTCAACATCAAGTCCAACAAATAATACTGGCTTGTTTAACTCCTGCAACTGCTCCAATAAATTATCAATAGAACTGTGCTTATCTTTAATTACTGGTTCCAATGTTATCCCATTATAGACAGCTGTATAAACATTTTGTCTTCTTGCATCAAATAACGAGCAAATTACCCCTTCAAACCCTGCTCCATTTGCAGCTAACACTTGTAAGCTCGAAACCCCGACTAAAGGCTTTTTTAATGTCCAAGCCAATGTTTTGGCAACCGTTACACCAATCCTTAAACCAGTATAGGAACCAGGGCCTTCTGAAACAGCAATAGCATCAATTTCTGCCGGTTTTAAATTAGCCTTTTGAAAAAGCTCCTCAATTGTTGGCATTACTGTAACAGAATGCGTAAGCTTTTCATTTTGTACAACTTCCTCCATGACCTGTCCATCTTTTACAATGGCTATTGATAGAGGTGAATTCGATGTTTCAATTCCTAACCAAATCATTTAAATAGCTCCTCACACAATCGTTCATATCGCTCACCGATTGGTTTTAATACAAACTTTCTTTTATCATCATCAACCCGATAAATTTCAATTGCTAATCGTTCATCAGGTAAATCGTCTTCTATTAAATGTGCCCACTCCACAACCGTTACTGCATCACCGAAAAAGATTTCATCCCAACCAAGATCTTCATCACTGTCCGCTAATCGATATACATCTAAATGGTTAAAGGGCAATCTTCCCTCATATTGCTTCATTATGGTAAAGGTCGGACTATTCACCGTTCTTGTAATCCCTAGCCCTTTAGCAAGAGCCTGTGTAAAAGTCGTTTTTCCCGCCCCTAAGTCGCCTTCAAGGGTAATCGTATCTTGCGCTTCTACCAGTTGAGCTAAGCTCTGCGCTAATATTTGTGTTTCTTCTAAGGACATAACTTTTTTTTCATATATCATTTTAACTATCCTCTCACAATCACATTACCCTAAGTTTACCTAATCAGAGATAAATGTTCAAAGTCTAAACATGTACAGCTCAAAATAAAGCTTCTTATTATGTATAAAAGGGTGAGGAAAGTTTTTGGAAGGATGGGAATGAATCTTAAATTTGCATTTAAATTAGACGTCGAAATCTATCGGGTTGAATAACCACGTTTTTCAATGACCCTCTTCTTTTGCAGCTTTCCATCCTCGAATTGGATCTCGTAGCTTTGAGTCACCAGAATTTCATCATCCCAAATATAGACTCCTTCTTTAATTTGCTCTCCTTCACCCTTTGCAATTTCTACTACATCCAAATAGGACATCCCTTTTTCTAGCTTTGCAAATTCATCTTCATTCATATATCGTTGCCATCTGAATGAATTCATATCTTCCAAATCATGAAATTTATTTACTTCATAATACCATTGTGAAAGAAGCACAAGGATTCCAGCTACAACAATAAACAATAAGGCCAATAAATTTCTTCGTAATCGCGTTTTATTCATTAAAATCACCTCGAGGAAATAACATTACTACCACTATATTTATAAGGCAGCGACATCATGTGATTTTAAGGAAAAAAATAGACTTTTAGTTTTGGCCATTTATTTAAATGGGAGGTTAATAAATAAACAGAAAAAAGCTCACATAAAGCAATGCTTTACATGAGCGTATATGCGATATTATGGCGGTCCCGACCGGGATCGAACCGGCGATCTCCTGCGTGACAGGCAGGCATGTTAACCGCTACACCACGGGACCAATTTCTTTTCCTATATGAATATATCATTTTTTAGATAATTTGACAATAATTAATTTATATAGCGAAAGAAATAAGCGGAGATTTTCCCTTTATATGCAAGATAGATCCCGTTTCGTGGGCAAATAAGGGGAGATTTTCCGACTGTGCTAAGAAAATAACTCCTTTTTCACGTTTTTTAAGTCGATAAGCGGAATTTCTCCTTCTATATAAGCTATTTTTTATCTGATTTGCTGAATAAGCGAAAATTCTCCGGTTATTTATTGGTGCAGACACCCCGATTTTGCTCGAGGATTTTATTTGAAGATATTTTACTTTTAACTGAGTCGTCCAATAGTTGGAGGCTTTTTTAAAATAAAAAAACCACTGAATACTCAGTGGTTTTCGTTTGCCTAGCGACGTCCTACTCTCA
>DAMDNS010000381.1:0-3403 GCA_032083605.1 Ureibacillus sp. | reverse complement strand
CCTTCTATACTCGATAGCTGGTTGTAAACCAATTTCGAAGTTTCATATTCCTCGAAGCTTAACTCAGGATGCTCATGAATATGTCTTCGCAAGCGAATGATTTCTTCTGTTAATTTATGAACATATAAAAGGGTATTCATTTCCATTTTCTTCACCTTCTAACGTTATACTGTTACTGTGTTTTCTTTTAAAAGTGCAAATGCTTGCTCTAAATCTTGGATTAGGTCTTCTGTATCTTCAATACCTGCCGAAATTCGTACTAAGCCTTCCGCAATACCTACTGCCGCTCTTTCCTCTGGTGTACATTCAACATGGCTTGTTGTTCTGGCCGGACCGTAAGTTGTTTCAACAGCACCTAAATTCGCTGCACGGTTTGCATATTTTAAAGCAGGCAATAAAATTCTAACTGCGTCCATACCGCCTTTTAATGAGAAGCTAAGCATACCGCCAAAACCTTTCATTTGTTTTTTAGCGATGTCGTGGTTTGTATGTGTTTCAAGACCCGGATAGTAAACATCCTCTACAAGGTCTTGTTGTTGTAGGTACTGTGCAATCGCTAATGCATTTTTCTCTTGTTGTCTTACACGTAATTTTAATGTTTTCATGCCGCGCAATAATAGGTATGCAGCCCATGGATCTAAAGTTGCTCCATTAATTTCACGGTAATGATAAATCGGCTCGATTAATTCCTTTGAACCACAAATTACTCCACCTAAAGCATCCGCGTGTCCTCCCAAGAATTTCGTTGCACTGTGTAGTACAAGATCTGCCCCAAGTTCAAGTGGGTTTTGATTAATAGGAGTAGCAAAAGTATTGTCTACAACAACAATTGCGCCTGCTTCTTTCCCTTTTTTAGCCATTCTTTCAATATCCGTAATTTTCACTGTAGGATTTGTTGGTGTTTCTAAATACAGAATCGTACAGCCTTTTTCAAGCTCTTTTTCAATTGCTTCGTGATCACCAGTCTCGCATAAAACAACCTCGATGTTCATCTTTGGTAAAAATTCGGTAAATATCTTATTTGTACCTCCGTATGTGTCTTTAATTGAAACAATGCGGTCACCGGGCTTCAAGAATGTATAAAGAGTATTGCTGATTGCTGCCATTCCAGTTGAAAAGCTTGTTGCAGCTTCGGCACCTTCCAAAATTTTCACTTTATCTTCAAATGCTTGAACAGTTGGGTTTGTATTACGGCCATAAATATGTCCTTGTTTTTTACCAACTGCCACATCCAGCCATTCGTCCATATCGTCGTAATTGTATGCAACACTTACAATAACCGGGACTTGTGTTGCCCCATGTACCAATACTTCTTTTTCTCCTGCCCAAACCGCTTTTGTACCTACATTAATCTTTTCTGTCATATGAATCCCTCCAATTTATAATTGAAACTCTTTATTTCTAGTCATTAATTGTTCATAAGCAAAACGTGCAATTACAGTATCTTGAACACCTGTACCCGTAAGGTCGCAAACAGTTATTTGCCGATCATTCTCACGTCCGCGTTGATGACCTGAGGTGATTTCTCCAATTTCCGAAATAGCTGACGCTTCCGTTACAATATTTTGGTCTTTTGCATGATGAAGCTCCCCTAAACGGAAAGCTTGCGATTTTACGTCACAGGCTATTAGGTCAACTTGACCAAATATTTTGGCGTCAAGCTCCTGTTTATGCTCTGCATCAGAGCCCATTGCAGTAATGTGAAGTCCTGGATGAAGCCATTCTGCTTTAATTAACGGTGTTGTTGAAGGTGTTGTTGTAACTACAACTTCACTTTCCTTCACTACCTTTTCAATGCTTTTTGCTATGATTACTTTTTTTCCTAATTCCTCTTCAATTTCCCTGGCATATTTTCTAGCTGCCTCTTCATTTCGCCCATAAACATGAATGGTTTGAAAATCACGGACCTTCGAGAGTGCTTCAATTTGATAACGGGCTTGAGTTCCAGTCCCGATTACACCAACATCTTGAATCGTTTCTTTTGCTAAATATTTAGCAGCAACTGCACCAGCAGCCGCCGTTCTTACATCGGTTAGATAGCCGTTATCAAGTAATATGGACTCCGTGATTCCTGTTGTTGTATTAAACAAGATCATCATGCCGCTAAGGCTCGGAAGGCCTAGGCTTGCGTTGTTAAAAAAGCCGGATGAAATTTTAATGGCAAATGTATCCAAGCCTTTGATATAGGCTGTTTTTACATCGATTTCACCATTGTTTTCAGGAATATCTATTCTCATGATTGGCGGTAATGTCACATTGCCATTTGCTAAAGCAGTAAATCCTTCTTCCACAATTTCTATGGCTTTCTGATTAACTGCAACATATTGTCTAATCTCTTCTTCATTAAAAAGCTTCATAGAATTCACCCTTAAAATACTTTAGTTGTATTTTTCACGAATAGTTGTCTTGGGAAGTTTGCAAATACTTCAATTCCCGTTTCTGTTACACGGAAGGATTCACTTAACTCCACTCCATATTCATCCAGCCAGATTCCTGGGATACAGTGGAAAGTCATATTTGGCTGTAGAATCGTTTTATCTCCAGGTCGTAGGCTTGCTGTATGCTCGCCCCAATCCGGCGGGTAATTCAAGCCCATTGAGTAGCCGATACGAGATTCTTTTTCAAAACCACTTTTGGCAATTGTTTTGCGCCATACTTCTTCTACTTCCTCGCAAGTAACACCTGGTTTAATAGAATCCAGCGTAGTATTCAAGCCTTCCGTCACAACATCAGCTAAATATTTGATTTTTGGATCTGGCTCCCCTATGAATACTGTTCGCGATAATGGCGAATGATAGCGATTATAGCAGCCTGCTAATTCTAGAATAACTGGAATGCCAGATTTATATTTTTCATCTGTCCATGTTAAGTGAGGAGTAGATGTTCTTTCACCTGATGGCAAAAGTGGCATAATGGCTGGGTAATCCCCACCAAACTCTACCGTTCCACTAATTTGGGCATGCATAATTTGGGCAACTACATCACATTCGCGGACGCCTTCTTCAATTGCATCAATCCCGATTTGCATGGCATTTTCTACAATTCTTGCAGCCTTTCTCATATATTCAATTTCAGTATCTGATTTAATAATTCGTACCCAATTGATAAGTGATGTGGCATCTACGAAAGTAGCTTGTGGAAGACCTGATTGTAATTGTGTGAAGCATTTTGCAGTAAAGTAGTACGTATCCATTTCAAGCCCGATTGTGCAATTTGTTTTGCCAATCTCTTTCAAGAAATTACAAACAAAATCCATTGGGTGTCTTTCAGTTGACTGAACATAGTAATCCGGGTAGCCAATGATATTATTTTCGCTTAAGTATGTTGTCACTTTTGCTCCATTGGCATCTTGATTTCGTCCAATCCAGAAAGGCTGTTCTTCGTCCAAAAGAACAATTAAACA
>DAMDNS010000380.1:0-3406 GCA_032083605.1 Ureibacillus sp. | reverse complement strand
AGTAGAGACTTAGATTTAAATGAGGTATATCATGGCATTTCATTGCAGCTTTTAACGTATTTAGATGTAGCAGTTGAAAATTCTGATGTTTGGTTTGATGGTGAGGTTGATCCAGCAGGTGTACTTTATGTCCATGTGCATAACCCAATTTTGAAAATGGAACAAGAAGTGGATGACCTGACACTTGAATTAGAGCGATTAAAGAAATATAAGATGAAAGGTCTTCTAACTGAAAATACAGAAGCTTTAATTGCAATGGATGAAGAGTTAGAGATTAACGGGAAGTCTAAAATAATTCCTGTTCAAATTAGTCAAAAGGACGGGAAAGTATCAAATTATTTCTCGCGTGTAGTTCAACCGAGTGATATGGGACAAATCAAGCAATATGTTAGACATAAACACAAAATTGCCGGCGATGGTATTTTGAGTGGTGAAACAGGGATAAAGCCTTATCGCTTAAAGGGCAGGACTGCTTGTGACTACTGCAGTTTTAAATCGGTATGTCAATTTGACCAGACAGACCATGATCACTTATATCAACAACTACAAGCAGATAAACCAGATAATATTGTCTCAAAGATTAGAGAGGAGTTGAAAAACGATGGGTCTATCAATTCCTGAAAAAAAACCTGACGTAACATGGACCGATGAACAATGGAAAGCGATTTGGGCTACTGGACAAGATACGCTTGTTTCGGCGGCAGCGGGTTCTGGTAAAACGGCTGTACTGATAAATCGAATGATTGAAAAAGTAATTTCGAGTGACAATCCGATTGATGTGGATGAGCTGCTTGTTGTGACTTTTACTAATGCATCTGCAGCGGAAATGCGCCATCGGATGGCTGAAGCTTTAGAAAAAGAAATCGGTAAAGACCCTCGCAATCAGCATTTGCGTCGTCAGCTTAGCTTAGTAAATAAAGCGCAAATTTCAACCTTGCATTCATTTTGTTTAGCGATTGTTCGTCAATATGCCTATCTGATTGAAATTGATCCCGGTTTTCGGATTGCCAATGAAGGTGAATCTGCATTACTGAGAGATGATGTTTTGGAGAAGGTTTTAGAAGAAGCATATGATCAAGTAGATGAAGAAAAGGTAAATGCAGTATATCGATTGGTGGATAGTTTTACTTCTGATCGTGATGATCAAGCAATCGAAACCTTAATCACTAAATTGTATGATACTTCGAGAGTTCATCCAGCGCCAACAAGATGGTTGCATTCTTTATCGAAGCAATATGATTTACCAGAGAATATTACAATTGACGAGCTAGACTTTATCGAGCCATTAAAAAATTCGATTAAGTTCAGTTTAGAGGAAGCCCTTGCCCATATTGAGGAGATGCGTCAATATTCATTGAAACCGGATGGACCATATGCGTATGGTGAAACGGCGCAGCATGATTTTGCGATGCTTGAAGAGGCAAGACGCATCATAGCGAATGCGACTTGGCAGGAGGCATATGAATTCTTTAATGCATTGAAGTGGAAAACATTGGCCAGGATGCCAAAGGATAGTTGTGATCCAGACCTGCAGGAAAAGGCAAAGAAAAAAAGGGATAAAGCCAAAGAGGTAGTAAAACAGCTGAAAGAATCCTTCTTTCAACGAAAACCAGAGCGGCTGTTGCAAGAAATTCGTTTAATGGCACCAATTATTGATACATTAGTCGAGTTAACGGAAAGCTTTAGTGAAAAGTTTAAAACGGTAAAGCTGGAAAGAGGGCTAGTAGACTTTTCAGATTTAGAACACTATGCTCTTGAAATTTTAACGGTGGAAGAGGATGGAGTGCTCCAGCCATCTCCAGTTGCTTTAGATTTTAAAGAAAAGTTTAAAGAGGTATTGGTTGATGAATATCAAGATACCAATATGCTGCAAGAAACGATTTTACAGCTTGTGAAAAGTGGAAGCGAAAGAGATGGAAACCTATTCATGGTAGGCGATGTCAAACAAAGCATATATAGGTTCCGTCTAGCTGAGCCAATGCTTTTTTTGAATAAATACAATGAATTTGAAGAAGACCCGATTTCCACTGGTTTAAAAATTGATTTAAATGCAAACTTCCGGAGTAGAAAGGAAGTATTGCAAGGGACAAATTTCGTTTTTGAACAAATTATGGGCGAGACAGTAGGGGAAATCCACTACGATGAAAAAGCGGGACTGAAGCCGGGTGCTCCCTATAACGAAGTGGACATGCCGATAGAATTAGCAATTCTTTACGAGGAAGATGAAGATTCAATAGAACAGATGGATGACGACGCCGAGAAGGATCTTCTTCTTATAGAAGATGAAATTAAAAAATCGCAAGCAGAAGCGCGATTTATTATCAAGCGAATTCGTGAAATGATTGATGGCGGTGCAACTGTTTATGATGCAAAGCAAAGGGATCCAGCAAAGCGCATCCGACCAATGGAATACCGTGATATTGTAATTTTAATGCGCTCTATGACCTGGTCGAACGATTTAGTAGAAGAGTTTAAAGCTGCCGGGATTCCCCTGTATGCGGAATCTTCTAAGGGTTATTTTGAAGCAATCGAAGTGATGGTTATGTTAAATGTCTTGCAAATAGTGGACAATCCTTATCAAGACATTCCATTAGCATCTGTTTTACGTGCTCCTTTCATTGGCTGTACAGAAAATGAATTGGCTAAAATTCGTCTTGTTAATCGGAAAGTGCCGTATTATGACGCGGTAAAACAATTTGTTGAAGAAGAACAATCTGGACTGAATGCAGACACTGCAGTGAAATTACAAAGATTTTTAACACAGCTAGAAACGTGGAGAAATTTAGCCCGCAGAGGCTCCTTATCGGATTTAATATGGAAAATCTATATAGATACAAATTATTATGAAATGGTTGGCGCGATGACTAATGGGAAGCAGCGTCAAGCCAATCTAAGAACCTTGCATGACCGTGCATTAATGTATGAAAAAACCTCCTTCCGTGGTCTATTCCGCTTCTTGCGATTTATTGATCGAATGCGTTCACGTGGAGATGATTTAGGAGTAGCTAAATCGATCGGGGAAAAGGATGATGTTGTAAGGCTTGTAACGATTCACTCATCTAAAGGGCTTGAATATCCGGTTGTTTTTGTTGCTGGATTGGGACGCAGTTTTAACCAAATGGATTTTAGCAATCCCTATCTTTTTGATCAGCAATTTGGACTAGCTGTAAAGGCAATTGATCCGGATGACAGAATTATGTATACCTCTTTACCGTTCCTAGCAATGAAAGAAAAGAAAATTCTCGAGCTAAAGGCTGAAGAGATGCGGGTTTTGTATGTTGCCATGACGCGGGCGAAGGAGAAGCTGATTTTAGTAGGTTCTGTGAAGGATTGGGAAAAGATTCGTTCAAAATGGTGTGAGGTACAACAACTTCCAACGGATGCCATGCTGCCAGAATATTTGCGT
>DAMDNS010000379.1:0-3408 GCA_032083605.1 Ureibacillus sp. | reverse complement strand
CGGAGCTTCCTGCGGGAATAGCACGATGCTTGAGACTACAGGCTCAGGGGAGTGCCCGCGAAAAAGCGTACCCGAAACGAATAATCAATTTTTTCGCACACCGAAAAACCACCATTTTTCTACTGGAGAAAAATGGTGGTTTTGGTTTTTGTCCCAGTCTCTTTTCTAAACTTGTTTCCTGCTTTTCACGGATTTTTCATATTTATTAATTATATAATATAGAAAAGTAATTTCCAAAAGAAGTATAATATGGGTAATTAATATATTACATGAAAATGTTCGGAGATGGTAATGATGAATTTGATTGCTGAATCTATCGTGCTGGGTGATTATTTAAATGAACTACCGGTCGTTAATTTTTCACATGAATCCATAAAAATACAAGCGGATATGTTATTTACAGTAGAAATAACCGATATCGAAAAAGTAAAAATCGCCTATGAATTTGTAAGGGACGAGATTGCACAATCCTTAGATTTTCAAAGCCGATATGTACCTTGTCGTGCGAATGATGTCTTGAAATTTGGGGAGGGTGTCTGTTTTGCCAAAGCCAATCTACTAGCTGCCTTGCTCAGATCTCAAGGAATTCCAACAGGCTTTTGCTATCAAAGACTACAAATTAAGGGAAATGAAAATAAATTTGCATTACATGCCCTGAATGCAGTCTTCATACCTTCCCTAAGTAAATGGATTCGCTTGGATGCGCGGGGAAATAGTGTAGATGTGAAAGGTGAATTTTCCATAGAGGAAGAAATCCTGCCCTATAAACCAAATGAATTACTTGGGGAAAAAGATTATCCTATTATTTATATAAAACCAAATGTAGAAGCGATGGCTGTATTAGAATCTAGTACAGATGCCCATAAAATGTATCGGGAAGACCTACCTTGTGTCATCAATATTTAAAATAAAATAGGTCAATTCCTTATAAAGCAATATCTTAGACTGGAGTCAAATTCAAATTTGGCTTCAGTCTTTTTTGACGGATAGGAAAGTGTAAGTTTTCGTAGGTATCCGCCAAAGATGCGAAATCGAATATTAGCCATTAGGACGATAAATCGCGTTTTACTGAAAAAACAATGTAGTAAGATACATAGAGTAGTAGCTATAAAGATTTTATACAACTTTAGTTGGAAATGTTTCGAAAACTGAATTATTTTCACTTAGGCTCTTCCAGGTTAATTTAATTTTTGCTAAAATAGGTTGGTCTTAATGTGAATTTTTGAAAAATTTAGTACCTTTAGAAATGAAGAAGGTGGATAAATGAAAGTATTTTTGAAATTAGGCTGGTTTTTTAAACAGAGGAAAAAAGAATATATCATCGGACTGTCCATGTTGGGATTAGTCGCACTGTTAAATCTGATTCCTCCAAAGGTAATTGGCTATGTTATTGATGAAATTGGCAGTGGAACGCTAACTCCCTTATCTCTTGCCAAATGGGTCGGAACCATCGTCATTGTAGCCATTCTCATCTATATTATGAGGTATTATTGGCGTCGTATGATCTTTGGTTCTTCTACTTTTCTGGCTAAAATCTTGCGGGAAAGATTATTTCGTCATTTTACGAAAATGAGTCCGTCCTTTTATCAGCAAAGACGTGTTGGGGACTTGATGGCACATGCAACAAATGACATCTCTGCGGTTCAGCAAACAGCAGGTGGTGGGGTTCTAACGTTATTTGATTCGGTTACAACAGGCGGTTTCGTCATTTTGGCCATGGCTTTAACAATTGATTGGCGTTTAACATTAATCGCCCTAATTCCTATGCCACTAATGGCCATCTCGACAAGCTATTATGGAAAGCTGCTTCACTCGCGTTTCCGAGAGGCCCAAGCAGCGTTCTCGGATTTAAATGATAAAACACAGGAAAGTATTTCAGGTATTAAAGTGATCAAAACCTTTGGTCAGCAAGAGGAGGATACGGCCGATTTTACTCGTCTATCAAACGATGTTGTAGATAAAAACATGAAGGTTGCCAGAATCGATTCATTGTTTGACCCAACTATCAGTCTTGTTATAGGGCTTAGCTTCATGCTGAGTTTAGGCTTCGGGGCGAAATTTATCTATGAAGACTCCATTACAGTTGGAGATTTAGTCGCGTTCAACACCTATTTAGGGTTACTTGTATGGCCGATGCTTGCCTTCGGAATGCTGTTTAATATTATGGAGCGAGGCTCAGCCTCCTATGACCGAATCGAGCAGCTACTATCCGTCCCGGTAGAAATTGATGATAAAGACAATGCACTGGATATTAAACCAAATGGAGACATTGAATTCAACATCAAGAAGTTTCAATTCCCCGGAGATGAAATAAGTGCTTTACATGGCGTTCATTTTCAGCTGAAAACAGGACAGACTCTAGGGATCGTTGGAAAGACTGGATCCGGGAAAACAACCATATTAAAGCTTTTATTGCGTGAATTTGAAGGCTATGATGGAGAGATTAAATTTGGAGAGCACCCAATCGATGCTTATAAAAAACAAAGATTAAGAGAGGCAATTGGCTATGTACCTCAAGATCATTTTTTATTCTCCACAACAATCTTTGAAAATATTGCATTTAATAATCCCGGGGAAGACCGTGGAAAAGTAGAGCAAATCGCGCAAATTTCCCATATTCACGATGATATTCTACGTTTTACAGATGGCTACGAAACAATTGTTGGGGAACGTGGAGTTTCTTTATCTGGTGGTCAGAAGCAGCGTATTTCAATTGCCCGAGCATTGATGATGCAGCCGGAACTTTTGATTTTAGATGATTCCTTATCGGCCGTGGATGCCAAAACGGAGGAAGCCATATTAAAATCATTAAAAGACGCACGAGAAAATGCAACGACGATTATTACATCCCATCGCTTAAGTGCGATTGAGCATGCACATCTAATTATTGTGATGCATGAAGGTACTATCATTGAAAAGGGAACACATGAGGAATTGATGAGTCTTCAAGGCAGATACTTTGAAATGTATCAATTACAGCAGCTTGAACGACTAGTGGAGAAGGGAGGGGGAGAAGATGAAGAACAAGCTCGCCTTTTCCAGTAAAGAACAAACACAGATTCTTTTAAGACTCCTATCCTATCTGAAGCCCCATAAGAAAGCTGTTATATTAGCGTTGTTTTTACTGATGCTAACTGTTATTGGGGATGTGACGGGCCCATACCTGATTAAAGTTTTTCTGGATGATCATATCGTTATAAGAAATTTTGATATGGAACCAATTATTTTTTTGGCAGTTTCCTATTTTGTTATCCAAATACTGAATGTCGTAATTTCCTATATACAGCTTGTGAAGTTTCAGGAAATTGCGTTAAAAATCATTCAGCAATTGCGAATTGATGTGTTTTCCAAGATTCATAAGCTTGGCATGCGTTATTTTGACGAAACACCTGCAGGCTCCATCGTTTC
>DAMDNS010000378.1:0-3416 GCA_032083605.1 Ureibacillus sp. | reverse complement strand
TAAGCCGAATGGTGTTTTGTAAATGACAAACCAAGCAAGAATCGCTACTGCGATTGCTAGAATGGATGTTGCATATACGTCTACAAAGAACATTTTCCCCAAGATCGGGATATCACTTAGAAGCGGAATATCGAAACGAGAGAAACGTTCTGTAATTGAGTCTGTTTGACCTTTATCATAAATCATTTTTACCGTAAATACTGCAACGGCTAGACCTAACATGTTCAGGGCAACCCCGGATACTGTTTGGTCAGCACGTAAGGATACAGCTGCAACAGCTAAGACTAACGAAAGGATGATACCGAATACCATCGCGACGATTAAGCCTACCCAAGGAGTTGCGTCCCCAAGCTGGTCGGCAAATGCTAAGTTGAAGATAATACTGCTTGCGGCCCCAATAATCATGATTCCTTCAAGACCGATGTTTACTACACCCGATCGCTCAGTGAATACCCCACCGATTGCTGTTAAGATTAATGGCGCTGCATAGAAGATGGCAGAAGGAATAATAAAATATAGCACTTCTAAAAAGCTCATGTTATTTTTCCTCCTTTCTCTTTTTACCAAAACGTTCTAGCGCCACGCGAATAATGTAACCAGAAGCTACAAAGAAGATGATCAGCGCGATTACAATCGAAACAATCTCTGTTGGTACGCCTGCTTCACTTGGCATATTCAAACCACCATTTTTCAATGCACCGAATAGAATTGCTCCTAAAAGTACACCGAATGGCTGGTTCGCACCTAATAGCGCAACGGCGATCCCGTCAAATCCAATACCTGTAGCGGCATGAAGTTTCGACATATTTTCAAACGTTCCTAGTGCTTCCATCGCACCGCCCAGTCCTGCGAAAGCACCAGAAATAACCATGGCTAAAATAATGTTCTTATTTACATTCATCCCTGCATATTCAGATGCATTTTTGTTAAATCCTACTGCTTTCAACTCATAACCAAGTGTTGTTTTTTGCAAGATGAACCACATGATGATTACCGCCAATAATGCAATGACGAAGCCCCAGTGCATACGAGAGTAATCTGTGATTGTTTCTAGGAAATCAGATCGTAAAGATGCTGATTCGTGAATTCTTTCAGTACGTTCTTCTCCACCTGAAATCACACCAATTAATGCGTTTGCTACATGTAATGCCGTGTAGTTCATCATAATTGTTACGATTACTTCGTGGACCTGTAATTTAGCCTTTAATAGACCGGGAATAAATGCCCATAACGCACCCGCTGCTGCTGCAGCGATTAATGCTATCGGAATATGAAGCACTGCCGGTAATTCAAATGCTTGTCCAACATAGGCAGCTGCCAGCCAACCCATAATGAGCTGACCTTCAACCCCGATGTTGAATAGGCCTGTACGGAATGCAAAGGCAACAGCTAAACCTGAGAATACATAAGGTGTAATTTGGCGAACTGTTTCACCTAATGTATAAGTATCCATAAAGATACCGTTCCAAAGTGCCACATATCCATCAACCGGGTTAAATCCACTAACTGCCATTACTATTGCACCAATGATTAGCCCTAAAAGGATTGAGATAAGTGGAACAAGTATATTAACTAATCGCTTATTCACTGTCGCCACCTACCTTTTTGTTATCTTGTAGCGATTGTCCTGCCATTAGTAGCCCTAATTCTTGTTCGCTAGTATCCTTGGCATCTACAGTATCAATAATATAGCCGTCGTAAATAACAGCAATCTGATCTGAGACGTTCATAACTTCATCTAATTCAAATGAAATTAATAATACTGCTTTTCCTTTATCGCGTTGTTCGATTAAACGTCTATGGATAAATTCGATTGCCCCAACATCTAGTCCACGAGTCGGTAATGCCGCGATCAGTAAATCTGGATTACGCTCTACTTCACGACCGATAATCGCTTTTTGCTGGTTACCGCCTGAAAGGGAACGAGCTAGAGACATTTCTCCTTCTCCAGAGCGAACATCATATTGCTCAATAATCTGGCGGGCAAATTCATTTACTTTCTTATAATCAATAACACCATTTTTTGAAATTGGCTGTTTATAGTACGTTTGTAACGAAATATTGTGGCCAATCGGGAAATCTAGAACCAGGCCATGCTTATGACGATCTTGAGGAATATGACCTACGCCCGATTCCGTAATTTTTCGTGGTTTTAACCCTGTGATATCCTTGCCGTTCAGCTTAATGTGACCACTTTTTGCTTTACGAAGACCTGTAATGGCTTCGATTAGTTCTGATTGACCATTTCCGTCAATCCCTGCAATCCCTACAATTTCACCGGCACGAACAGTAAGGTTCAAGTTTTTCACCTTATCGATTCCACGATTATCGGCAACTGTTAGCGAATCGATCTGAAGAACTACTTCTTTTGGATTAGGAGCAATTTTTTCAGTTTTAAACACAACTTGACGACCTACCATTAGCTCAGCAAGTTCTGTTGGATTCGTTTCCGAAGTTGTTACAGTCCCAATACCTTGTCCTTTGCGAATAACTGTTACTCGATCTGAAACTTCCATAATTTCTTTTAACTTATGCGTGATTAAAATGATAGATTTACCTTCTTCGATTAATCGTTTCATGATCTGCATAAGCTCCGTGATTTCCTGTGGTGTTAACGAAGCAGTTGGTTCATCGAAAATAATGATATCCGCACCACGATAGAGCGTTTTCAAAATTTCTACACGTTGTTGCATCCCAACCGAAATATCTTCAATTTTCGCATGTGCATCCACATTTAGGCCATACTGCTCAGAAAGTGCCTGCACTTTTTTTGCTGCATCCTTAATATTGATGGACCCCATTTTAGTTGGTTCACTACCTAGAATGATATTTTCCGTCACCGTGAAATTTTCAACTAGCATAAAGTGTTGATGGACCATTCCGATTCCAAGCTTATTGGCAACATTCGGGTCAGTGATTTTTACATCCTTCCCACGAACACGGATCGTTCCCGCCTCAGGTTGATATAACCCAAAGAGTACATTCATCAACGTAGATTTTCCTGCACCATTTTCACCAAGAAGTGCATGAATCTCGCCTTTTTTAAGTTGAAGGGTGATGTTATCATTGGCTACAAAATCCCCAAATTGCTTACGGATTCCAAGCATTTCAATTACATATTCCAATGTGTTCACTCCCTTGGACACTTTTTATTATTGGGAACATAAGATTTTCGTTTGAAAGAGAAATCTGATGTTTTTTCCATGCTGATATCTGCATAATTAAGTATCGGCATAAAAATAGGTTGCTAGTGTTGTATATAAATTAACACAAGAAAGGTTTTAATTTAAGATGTTATTTCTATGTAAATTTTGCTAAATTCAAACCTTTCATCTATCAATTCAGGACTGACAAGGCTTTCCATAAAAAACGCTTTCACAAATTTCTTTATTCTGAAAATTAGGAATAAAAAATTA
>DAMDNS010000377.1:0-3421 GCA_032083605.1 Ureibacillus sp. | reverse complement strand
CCGAAAAAAAATTGAAGAAGCTCCTCATCAATATATAGCCCAGCCAACGATAAAGCTTTCTCGCGCACCTGCATTTCAAGAGGGTAGATTTTATCCTTGTCATGTAGATTTACGGGTATTTGTGATGAGAGGAAAAGAAACGCATGTGATTCCAGGTGGGCTGTCACGGGTTGCTTTAAAAGAGGGTTCACTGGTTGTCAACTCATCGCAAGGCGGTGGAGGTAAGGATACATGGGTTATGAAGGAGGCAAAGGTCCATGCTTAGTCGTGTAGCAGATTCTTTATATTGGATGGGCAGGTACAGCGAACGTGCTGAAACAAATGCACATATTCTATCCACCCAATTAGATCATATGATAGAAATTTCCAGTTCAGATAAAAATTATGAAATTGTTTGGGAAACCATTATTAAAATTTGTGGGTATTTTGATGAATACTCAAGTAGGTATGATGGTTTTGATTTACAAAAAGTGATTCAATATTTATTATGCGATGTCAAAAATTATAATTCTATCAATTCAATGATTGAAAGTATTCGCATGAATGCTAGAAATACAAGGGATATCCTTCCGAATGAGCTGTGGGAGGAATGGAATGATCTTTTCTTATCGATGAATGGCCAAAACCAAAAAGAATACTCGATTATTGAAACACAGTCGTTTTTAAGCAATATACGTAAATCCTCTTTAACTGCTTCTGGCATTATTGATACGTTAATGACACGAGATGAGTGCTATTTGTTTCTTAAAATAGGAAAATGGCTAGAACGTGCAGAAAAAACGGCAATTCTTATAAATGAGCTGCTAGAAAAAGAAGAAGTACTAACTAGTGATTTTACAGCAACATTTTCTTTGCAATTAAGCCATGCATTTGAAGAATATACAAGACGTTCAAGGGATCGATCTAACCGCAAAGTCTTGAATTTTCTTATTGGAGACCCTAAGTGCAGCCGATCAATTGCACATTCCATTCAAAAGATTAAAGATGCGGTGAAAGAAGTAGAACATGGAAAAATTGAATCTTATGCTGTAGATATGTTTAATGCATTATCAAAGCTTGAAATCAGCTTACAGATTGATACGACAATGCTAACAATTGACCAATATAAAAATTGGGTGAAGGATATTAGGGAGCAATGTACGCAGTTTGCGCCAATTTTTTCACGTACCTACTATTTAACGCCTCCGATATTGGTATCTTGAAAGGGGATTCAATTACATTTGGCATTCAAGTGCCAGTAAATAAGGGGGCATGTAATGAAATATCGCATAAAGCATACAAGTACTTTCCGGTATGAAAGTCCAGTTGAGCAATCATTAAACACGATCCGGTTAAAACCGAGAAATAACGAATGTCAACGATTATTAGCCTATCATCTTAAAATCTCCCCTAATTCAATGACGAAGGATTATGTCGATATATGGAGGAATTCGATTTCCAGTTTTTATATACCAGAGAAGCACGAAGAGTTGGTTATTACTTCTGCTTCTATTGTTAGTGTTCAAAAATCGCCGTATCTTTATCAAATTAAATATTCACAAGAAATGAAGGGGATTTTCCATTCAGCGCTTTTTCAAGAGCATTATCGACCATACTTGACTACAACCTCCTACACAAGGCTCGAAGATAAACAAGTAGAAGAAATTGTAAGAGTCATCGGGTATCCAAATAATCCTATTGAATTTGCTTGCGACCTTATGAAATATTTATATTCGAATATGAAATATGATCAATCAGCCACTAACGTAAGTACAACTGCAAAAGACGCATTTGATCTAAAAGCGGGAGTGTGTCAGGATTATACACATATTATGTTAGGTGCATTAAGGCATTTCAATATACCTTCTCGCTACATAAGCGGCTATTTATATGTTGGAGACGAGGACAAATTAATAGGAAATACTGCAACACATGCTTGGGTAGAGGTAATGCTGCCTGGTATTGGATGGGTTGGTTTAGATCCAACCAATAATGTCGAAGTTCTTGAAAATCATATAATTATGTGTGTTGGAAGAGACTATCAGGATGTTAGCCCGGTAGAAGGTGTTTATCATGGAGGAACCCATACGTTAGATGTAAAGGTAACGGTAAAAAAGATGGAAGAGCAAAAGGAAATGGTTTGAAAGTCTATTTTTCAGAATAATGAATGTTGACATGATATTTCTAATATAGTAATATTCAATTAGTAATTTAATATTAAAACCTCACGTGACTTGTGAGGTAGAGGCGCGGTATTTAATAGCTTTTCATGGAGTTTAGAGCAAAACTATGATATGAAAAATGAGGAAATATCGCCGAAGTGTGAAAGTAGGCTCTCTACTTCATGCTGGGTCTGCAGTGAACAATTGCAGGACTGTCTCAGGTGGATATCCCAACCATCCTGAGGTGTGCTATCTCAATTAGGGAACGTAAGAGGATTTGGGCTAAATTTTAGCGACCTAAGTTCATCTTAGGTCGCTTTTTATATTATTTGGCTCGAAAAACGGAGAAGGAGAGAATGAAATGTCGAAAAAACTAAAATTCTTATTTACTGCTATGCTTGCTGTTCTATTACTTTCAGCTTGTGGTACTGCTGATGAAGGGACTTCAACTTCAACATCAACTTCTGATTCACAAGAGAGCGATGTGCTAAAAGTAGGTTTGGAGGCTGGATATGCTCCATTTAACTGGACGCAACAAGATGATTCAAACGGTGCAGTCAAAATTGAAGGATCAAATGAGTATGCAGGCGGTTATGATGTTGAAATCGCAAAACGTGTTGCAGATGCACTAGGAAAAGAATTAGTCATTGTAAAAACTGAATGGGATGGCTTACTTCCAGCATTACAATCTGGTGTAATCGATGCAATTATTGCCGGTATGAGCCCAACTGACGAACGTAAAGAAGTAATCGATTTCTCAGAAAACTATTATACAAGTCAATTTGTTATTGTAACAAAAACTGGCGGTAAATATGCTGAGGCAAAAACTCTTGCAGATTTCGCAGGTGCAAAAATCACTTCACAATTGAATACAACAAACTACGCAGTAATTGATCAAATTCCGGATGTTAAAAAAGAAGTGGCAATGGAAAGCTTCTCGCATATGCGTGTCGCTTTGGAATCTGGTGCTATTGATGGCTATGTTGCAGAACGCCCTGAAGCAGTTTCCGCTGCTGCAGCTAATGAAAACTTTACTTATATTGAATTAGAAGAAGGTTTTGAAACTGAAGAAGCAGATACTTCGGTAGCTATTGGTCTTAAAAAAGGCGACAAAAATATTGATGCAATCAACGAAACATTAAATGCAATTTCCGAAGAAGAACGTCAACAAATTATGGACGATGCTATTGCAAGCCAACCTGCAGCAAAATAAGGTAGGTCATTATACTGGTCACTTAATCTGTGGCCAGTATATCCTTTTTTCAATCTAATTATTTAGA
>DAMDNS010000376.1:0-3429 GCA_032083605.1 Ureibacillus sp. | reverse complement strand
AAGTAAAGTGATCTTCTAATAATAGCTTGAAATGCTTAATTAAATAATTAGCATTATGAATTGTATCCAATGTCGTTTGCATAAAAAGAGAGTAGATTTTTTTGATAAACAAGACATCCCAAAATTCATAATTATCATTGAGGATTGTATGTAAAAAAAACTTATTTCCAACCTGGTAGAGGTAAATTTGTCTTACCCCCCCAACAGATTTTGACTTTGGAATCTTCATATCCTTGCCAAAAACAAGTCCGATGAGACTGTTGAAATCTAATCGATTATGTATAGTGAAATAATCCCAAATGGCTTTTTTGGCTGTTTTTGACGAAAAAAATGTTTCTAAACGATCATTTGCATTTTCAAGATCAATGGCTGCCTCTTGTAAGGTAGCATGTAAAAATAAATCTACATTGCCCCAATACTTTTGAGTGATTGAAAAGATGAGATTTTGAGCCTTTGATTTCGTAACCAGCATGAAGTCTATGGGAAGTAAGGCACCAAAACTATCATGATACAATTCTTTGTTTTGAGTTATTTTCAAAATAGCCTCTTCAAGAGGTTGTCCAAGTATTCCTTTAGATTCGTTCAACAGCTGCTCATCCACTTTTAGCATCGTAATCGTCCTTCCAAAGAAAAATCATACTCAAAATATATCAAAAATTAGCACAGCATTGTACGGAAATTTGAAATTTACAAAAATACCCATAAATATGTTCCTCTAAAATTGTAGAAAAAACGTCTAAATAAGAAGGAGCCTTCTTCATCTAGACGTTTTTTTATTTCTTAGGATTTACTTTTAGAGTTAACGCAGACAAAATCGTTGCGATATAGACCACGCCAGTAAAGATAATACTGCCAATTGTCACTTCTCCTGTATTTGTGTAGGTTCTAACTAAACTAATAGTAAAAAGGACAGAGATAAAAAGGCAGATAAAGAAATGCCTTTTGTTACGATTACTTTTTTTCATGGATAACCTCATTTAAATGTATTTAATTAGATGGTAACAGAGCTAAGGAAGTACTGGCAATTGATTCGGCTAGTAAAAGTTAAATAGCTGAATGGGAAATTAGCTTATAGATAATTTGGAAGTGGTTTTAGTTATGGAGGGGGAAACAAACAAATCTAGTTTTCTCAATCTATCAATCTTCGGGATATATTTTTCTGATATTTCAAATTAAGTTGGAAAGAGGTAAAATAAGGATAATGAGGCAGGGTTTTCGGAAAGGACTTGTAAACGATGAACTACCTATCTATGATATTTTTTCAAATTGTAGCACCGATTTTAGTATTGTTAGTAATTGGTGTAATTCTACAGAAGAAATTCCAATTTAACTTAAAAGCAATGTCACAGCTGATAAGCTATTGCTTTATGCCGATTGCGGTTTTTCTGAACATTTATGAAACCTCGGTTCAGATGTCGGTTCTTGGGCAAGTGGCATTATTTATTATCATTTTTATTGGTGGCCAGATGATTCTCAGCCACTATATGACCAAGCTCCTGGGATTGGAGTCAAAAGAGGCAGCAGTCTTTAAAAATAGTGTGGTCCTTATAAACTCTGGGAATTACGGAATTCCTGTAGCCCAAATGGTTTTTGCCACACAGCCGATAGGGGTGGCCATACAGGTAATTATGGTAATCTTTCAAAACATGACGACCTATACATATGGCTTGTACAATTTAATCTCTGCAACGAAATCCGGAGCGGAAATCATCAAGGATTTTCTGAAAATGCCGATTGTCCATGCGCTTGTTATAGGCGTGCTTTTGAATGTATTTCATATAGAAATCCCGCAAACTGTACGTATACCACTTGATCATATCTCGGATGGCTTTGTTGCTATGGCACTGATAACACTCGGCGCACAGCTGGCCCAAATCGAATTAAAAACCATGATCAATAAAACCATCTTATTAAGCTGTGCTACAAGATTGATAATTGGACCATCCATTGCCCTGTTGGTTATCTACTTATTGGGGCTTGATGGGGTAGTGGCACAATCGCTGCTAATCGCGAGTTCATTTCCAACCTCTCGGAATAGCTCAAGTCTTGCGCTTGAATATGATATCGAGTCAAATACGGCAGCTCAAACAGTATTATTTTCTACCATTGTCAGCTGTTTAACGGTAACATTTGTTATCTATCTATCAACGATTCTATTTTGATTAGAAAAATATACGGATTTCCTTTAAATGTGATACTTCCTATCCGCTAAATAAAAAGCTTCGTAATTCCTTGGAATTACGAAGCTTTTTTGGATTGGATATCAATTAGAAGGTTAGATAAGTTACTTATCTATGTTTCGTCAATTATTGACCTACTTTAGCTAAGTAAGGATTTGAAAGGTCCATACCATCTAAAGTTAAGCCTAAAGCTTTTGCAACACCTTCACCGTAAGCTGGATCAGCTAAGTAGCAGTGTAAGATGTGGCGGCGTTGAATGAATTCTTCTACACCTTGTAAGTTTTCTGCAGTGTTTTGGAATAAAGTTTCTTTTTGCTCTGCAGACATTAAGTTGAATAATTTACCTGGTTGCTCGAAGTAGTTGTTGTCATCTTCGCGGAAGTCGTAGATGTCAGCACCACCGTCTAATGCTAAAGCAGGCTCTTTATATTGTGGTTGCGCTTGTAGGGCACCATAGCTGTTTGGATAGTAAGTTAATGCACTACCGTTGTTTCCATCAACACGTCCTTGACCATCGCGGTGGTAAACCATGAATGGGCAACGTGGTTGGTTAACAGGAATTTGATAATGGTTTACACCTAGACGGTAACGAGTTGCGTCTGCGTATGCAAATAGACGAGCTTGTAACATACGGTCAGGAGAGAAACCAATACCAGGTACTACGTTAGATGGAGCGAATGCTGCTTGCTCAACATCAGCAAAGTAGTTTTCAGCGTTTTTGTTTAACTCGAATTCACCAACTGGAATTAGTGGGTATTCAGATTTGTACCAAACTTTAGTTAAATCGAATGGGTTATCTTTAGAATTGCGAGCTTGTTCTTCAGTCATCACTTGGATGTACATTTTCCATTTAGGGAAGTCACCTTTTTCAATTGAGTCGAATAGGTCACGCTGTGAAGATTCACGGTCTTGACCGATTACTTTCGCTGCCTCTTCACCTGATAAGTTTTTGATACCTTGTTCAGAACGGAAAGTGAATTTCACATATACGCGCTCATTAGCTTCGTTAATCATTGAGTATGTGTGAGAACCGAATCCGTGCATGTGACGGTAACCATCTGGAATACCACGGTCAGACATTACGATTGTTACTTGGTGTAATGCTTCTGGCAGGCTAGTCCAGAAATCCCAGTTACTATTAGCGTTGTGCATGTTAGTTTTTGGGTCACGTTTAACAACGTGGTTTAAATCCGGGAAGTGTAATGGATCACGGAAGAAGAATACAGGTGTGTTGTTACCAACTAAATCC
>DAMDNS010000375.1:0-3451 GCA_032083605.1 Ureibacillus sp. | reverse complement strand
AGGTAAAGATGGGTAGAGTAGTTCATTTTGAAATTCATGTAGATGATATGGAGCGTGCAAAGAAATTTTATGAGGAGGTATTTAATTGGGTATTTGAGGATTGGAGTGACTATGCAGGGATGCCATACTTTGGAGCGGTGACTGGAGAGGATGGTGAACTTGGAATAAATGGAGCACTTATAAAACGACAAGGTACCTCACCGGGACCTAACCAAAGTGTGAATGGCTTTGTTTGTACATTGGGTGTTGATGATTATGACGTAACCGAAAAGAAAATACTAGAGTTTGGTGGGAAGGTGGCACTACCGAAATATGCTTTGCCTGGGATGGCTTGGCAAGGGTATTACCTTGACACCGAAGGAAATATCGTTGGAATACATCAAGCAGACGAGAATGCGAAATAGAAAATAATATTAAGACGATCCAGTTATGAAAAATCTTCAGAGCTGGATCTTTTTAATTCATTACTATATCCACTATATCCACGCAGTAACTACAATGTATGTTAGATTTATAGATGAATGAATGTATCCTGATAAATAAGGAGTTGTGCAGTATGTTAAATAACAAAAATGCAGAGATTGCCGTCATCGGGGAGGGAGATTCGAGATAATTTAATTGATACCCCTCCGAAGTGTTTCATCAAAGCTTAATCTTTAGGAGGAAAAATAATGACAAACAATTTAATCTTAGAACAAATCCGGAAAATAGAAGAGTTAGAGCTTCAACTAGCTATGTTTAATTCGCAAAGAGCTCTTTCAAATACTGATAAGCAACTAGAGGTAACAAAAATTGGAAAGTGCATATTAATTAGCGAACCCAACAGCCCAAATTCCATTTATTATAATCGAGTTAAAGGATTTGGCAGGGAGGATTTAGATAAGCTAGATGAAATATTGAAATTATACAATATGCAAAACATAAACCCTAGTTTCGATATGACTCCGAATAATATGAATGAAGACGTTGCGTTAGCTTTATCTAATCATGGGTATACAGTCGGAGTGCAACTAACATTTATGGAGATGCTTCCACAAAGTTTTGACAAGTTTGATGAAGAGATTACGATTGTTCAAGTAACCAAGGAAAATGCGGAAGAATTTGTGGAAATTGTCATTCAGTCAAGTGAAGGGATGGTAGTTAACGATTCGGTTATCACTCGAAAAAAGGGATATTTTTATAGACCAAACTTTCTAAACTTTATTGCCTATATTGGAGGAAGTGCAGCTGGTATTGGATCGCTTTTTATAAGTGGGGAAGAAGGCTATATAGGAAATGGATTTACCTTTGAAGAATATCGAAATAAAGGCATTCAAAAAGAATTATTAAAGTATCGGGTGAATAAAGCGAAGGAATTGGGATTAACTAAACTGTACACTGATGTCAATTTTGGATCGATTAGTCATAACAATATGAGAAAATTAGGATTCGAGACGGTTTATATCAATTCGTTTTGGATGAAGGTTAAATAGATTGAACGAGATCGATTATTTGGTTGCACATTAGGAGATTGAGCATGTTCACTTATGATGTAACTTGCTGTAGCTGTTAGCAGCTGTGCAAGGAGAAAAAGGCAATTATTTCCATAGATTCATGTCCATTAAGATAACGCTGAACTGCTTGGATTCTTTGTTCAACTGTTAATTTTGCCATAAAAAAACCCCCGTAAAAATTAGATTAAGTGTCTAACTTTTACGGGGCAGTTCAGAGAAAATGGTGTTTTTTAGGTGGCCGGAAAAATTGATTTCCGTTTCGGGTACGCTTTTTCGCGGGCATGTCTTGAGCCTGTAGTATTAGGCGTTGTGCTCTTCCCGCAGGAAGCTCCGCTCTGTAGCGAAAGACGCAGTCGACAGCTACCCTCGACCCTCCGCTGCAATCAATTTAGAAAATATCAAATCCTTATTATAGTTTTCCACTAATTTTCCTAGAATTTCTGCTTATGTCCCATCCTCTTCATCGATTATAATGCTTGTAAAATTGCATCCTTCACTTCAGCAAGTGTAGCACTTCCACCTAAGTCGCCCGTTTTTACACCGGAGGCTAAAGTTTTTTCAATTGCATTTAATACACGTGTTCCTGCTTCTTGGTGTCCTAGGAAATCGAGCATCATTTTACCAGTCCAAATTTGGCCGATTGGATTAGCAATTCCTTTTCCAGCTATGTCAGGTGCAGAACCGTGTACAGGCTCGAACATAGAAGGGTATTCACGCTCAATATTTAAGTTGGCAGCAGGGGCAATGCCGATACTTCCCATAATCGCTCCACCTAAATCTGTTAGGATATCGCCGAATAAATTAGAAGCAACGATTACATCAAAAGCTTGCGGCTTCATGACAAAAAATGCAGCTAAGGCATCGATATGATTTACAGCAGAATCAATTTCAGGATAATCCGCCTTTACTTCATTAAACACTTCATCCCAGAATGGCATGGAATAAGTAAGACCGTTTGATTTTGTAGCGCTCGTTACATGTTTGCGGGAATTTTTCGCTAGTTCAAATGCGTAACGCATAGCGCGTTCCGTCCCTTTGTGTGTAAATACTGCATTTTGAATGGCAATTTCATCAGCTCCGCTATGCATGCGGCCACCACTATCTGAGTATTCTCCCTCAGAATTTTCACGTACTACCGTAATGTCGAAGTTTTCTGGATTTTTCAAAGGTGACTCTAGTCCAGCTAAAAGCTTTGCGGGACGCACGTTGATCGACTGTTTTAATCCACGTCGAATTTTAATTAATAAACCCCAAAGTGAGATGTGATCGGGAACAAGCTCCGGCATGCCAACTGCACCTAAAAAGATTTGGTCATATTGTTTTAGAATCTCAAGCCCGTCTTCAGGCATCATTTCTCCATGCTCTAAATAATAATCACAGCCCCATGGGAAGTAAGTCCATTCAAATTTGAAGCTGCCATCTAGTTTTGCCACTTCATCTAGTACTTCGATTGCAGCTGGAACAACCTCTTTGCCAATGCCATCACCAGGAATAACCGCAATTTTGTATGTATACATAAAGAGCACCCCTTTAATTTTATTATTCTCCTAAAATATAGCATAAATATGGAAACTCTAATAGTAGCGAACAAGCAGGAAAGGATGGCAAAACAAAAAGCAACACTACCTCTCGCCAAATGGTATGTTGCTTTCTCTTGAATTTAATTAAACTGCTTTGGATCTTGTTTTTTCTCGGTTGCAGAGTTAAGTGATTTTGGCTCTACATGGTCTTTTGCTATTTCTGAATTCATACGTAAAGTAGCGGCGTCCAAGTTATTATTTAGTGCAGCCTCTTCATTTAGTCTCTCATCTTTTTTCATTTAGTTCACTCCTTCAAGCATTAGTTGAATTTAGATTACCCACATATTTTTAAAGAATGTATTTTTCCATAGATGTAATTGGAAAAGAGACGTTTAGATTTTGTGAAGTTTTGTCCAAAATAAAATAAGAATGAGGAGT
>DAMDNS010000374.1:0-3455 GCA_032083605.1 Ureibacillus sp. | reverse complement strand
AGCACCGGCCTTCTAAGCCGTAGGTCACAGGTTCGAATCCTGTAGGGCGTACCAATATCCTTCAATGACTTATCCCTTTACTTCGACTACCAGATTTTCTACATGGGACAGATTTGGGACGCGACTGCAAAAAATCGCATCAATTTGCCGTGCATGCTCCGTTAAGTGGTTCGGTGCCAGGTGAGCATATCTCTGTACCATCTCAATGCTTTCCCAGCCTCCCATTTCCTGCAGCGCCGATAGTGGAACGCCAGCCTGAATTAACCAGCTCGCCCACGTGTGCCGAAGGTCATGGAACCGGAAATCCTCAATGCCAGCTCTTTTGAGTGCTGCGCGCCACGCAGTGTTTGAATCGACCCGCATCTTCCTGACGCTTGCGGTCGTCGTTCCGTCATTTATCGTCTTTTTGTCCTGAAGACGCTTAAGTTCACGGATTTGCTCACAGGCCGCAGCCAGTTTAGAAGCAAGCACAACTTCTTCCCCCGAGGACACGGCAGTCAGCGAGCCGTCTTCATACTGCCTGCGCCTTTTGAAGATCTGGTTGGCATTGATACCGTGCAGGCACACGACATGAGTCACGGTCATACCGAGTTCCATTGTCTGCTGAATAATGGTTATTTTTTCCTGAGGTGTACGGCCAAGACGACGCTTAGGTCCTGATAAAAATTCAACCATCTTATTATTCTGACTAGTGTTAATCATAGGTCTAAGACTACCTCTTATTTTAAGATAGACGAAGTATCTGGTGATATATGGGGGTCAGGCTAACAACCTGTTTTACCGCTTAACTTTTAAACTCTTCGGGACAACGCTTACCGCTCATGGACGGCCCATTTCAAATCATCTTAAATTACCCGGAGGTTTCTGTTACATCCGTGGCGATTCACATAAAATTTATTTTTGCTTAATTGCTTTTAGGCTTTACTCTAGAGAAGCATAGCCCTATTAATGCAAATCCATTTTCTTGCTCCACCTACGCCAAACTTCCTGTAACTATATATAAAATAATGTTTTTTCAAATAACCATGTCCCTTGCGAGCAGTTATCTTTACTATCACACTTATCATAATCATTGATTAACTTTGTTCTTGAGTTATCTTGAGTTGACGCATTCACGACTATCATAGTAATAATCAACATAAATAAATCTGTAATCTTATGAAATTACTGAAGGAATTGTAATGACTACGCGAGAGGCCACAGTTTATAAAAGAAGAACCGTCCACTATAAAAGAGCTGTTATTGGTGGCTCTAAAGAGACATTGCAACAAATCCTCGAGAACGCTTTGGGTGCTGGCGGGGAGTTTGAGTTGGCGGCTAACAGGAAAGAACAGGTAGATCCTAAAGACCCTACAGCAGGATTTCATCTAATTAACAAAAGCCAGCACTATGAAAGCATTTTTTTTGGTCAATTCCTTCTGTTTGAGCCAGGTAAAACTCAAGCATTGCTCACTATGAATGAAAATGCGCATTCATACCAGATAGACCCTATTACAACTGCATCAATAAAAAAGAGAAAAGGTGATAAATCTGGAGATAAGGAGTTTGTAGAGTCTATTCTTTATTTCGGGGTTTATAAAAATCATGTTTTAATAGTGCAGTCAGCGGCTCTTCGTTCAAAAGAATTTGAGCAACATCTAAATAACCTCCTTGCAAATAACGTCGACTCAACTACTGGAGTGAAATCAATTATATTTCAAGAGAAGCCTGCTAACTCTGTAGTTAAAAAAATAGAGTCATCTCCAGTTAAGAATGTAGTTCTGGGTAGATCTCCTATTGAGTCAGAAGAAATACAGTTAAATCCTGTTAAAGATAAAACTTCACTTAAAAGTGAACAAAAAAGATTGGAATCTAAAACGGTTCAATTCAAACCTAGTGGGATTGGTAGCAAGATATTAAATTCTGTATTAGGGGATGGTTGGGCAAGTAAGTTAGATTTAGAAGATTCATTAGATGAAGCAAATTTGCAGGTAAAGCTTGAGATAAGTTACAATAGAACTACCACTGGTAGTGGTCAGTTTGTTTTGGATAGCATCGCAACCTCATTAAGAGATTTAGATAGTGATAATGTCAGGGTTGAGTTAAAAAATGGAGGCGTTATCACAGGGAAAGAACTGAAATTATCTGAATCGTTGAATGTCCAAGTTTATGAAGGCATGATATCTGAAGACGACTTATATCTTAAAATGTATAAGTGGCTGTCTGGTAATATTTTAAATGGGGAAGTAGACAACAGGGGTAGTTGAGATGAAAATATTAAGCACGCTAATTTTCACGGTGATATCTTTCGTTGTGGGATCTCTGTGCTTATACGGAATTATCTATCACTTTGGTGTTGATAACATGGCCGTCCCATCTCCTATTATTGCTGTGCTTGTTCTTCCTCTTGCATATTGTTTGCAAGCTATTTATAAATTGAGTGATCTGAAAGAAAGCCAACAGTTGTCTGGTGATGAGGCAAGGCGACTTTTTCATATCGTTGATATAAAGAGGAGTCGACTTTTCACATGCATTGTTTTTTACATATTGGCTGCGGCGTTCGTTGGTGTTTCTATCATGATTGGCGATGGTGGTGCTACATTTAAGAAAATTGCCATTACAGTCTCTGGCGGTTTGTTAGGTGTTACTATCTATACGGTTTTTATTATTTACTCGCTTATGAATGAAGTGACAAATTTTAAAGCAAAGCTTGTTCGTAGAGAGCAAGATGAAAAATTCAGAAAAATGGATTAAAAGTTCAAGTGTAAATTATTTTTATGCTTGCCAGTGTTTAGCTCGATTAATTTCGGGCTTTACTTTATAAATTTCATGTGTATTTTAATTAGTGGCGCTCAGACATCAGCCGCTACTGGCCGTTTAATTAAGATGAAGCGAGTTCGGCCTGAGAGAGGCAGGAAAATATTAAACGGCCACCCCTCCTGAGCTGGTTTCACGTCGATAAATTTAACGTCATGGGAAACTATTCATGAAAAGCTGTTTGAACTGTGCCAGCAGAAAACTACCTTCAAAGAGCAAATGCGCTCAATACTAACCACCGCAGACAAAGAGAAACGTAGCCTGAACTATGAAGAGGGTAAACGATTCGATGAACTAAGTGGCGAGGCTACTGAGCTGGATATTGAAATCACCTGTCTTGAAGCCGTAAAAATGAAGATCTTAATCAGCCTAGTATCGAGCTGAATTGACCTGCTCCTCGTTGATTAACACACCACTAGGTTAGAAATGTCTTCATAATCAAATGAGGACATGCTTTTGAATAAGCATTTTTCCGACCAAAATATCATCTGTCTTCTTTGCGAATCGGAAGCCGGAGTCTATGCCAGGAACCTTAGGCATAAGCACGCCTTCAGATGCGACATTGTACACATGGCGTAAGATCCGCTTCCTAATTCTCGCTACGTTATCGTCGGTTGGCTTTGCGATAAAGCCAGACACCAATAAAGGCTGGCAGCAGA
>DAMDNS010000373.1:0-3475 GCA_032083605.1 Ureibacillus sp. | reverse complement strand
AGGGAAACAATCGCAAAAAACCAAAGCTGCCATCTAGTAAAGACCTGCTTTTTATATTTCACGATACTCATCCATAGCATGGGAATTCCGATAAAAATAGCTGGAACCTTTACCAGTATAGCTAACGCCGTCATGATAGTTGCCATGAGCAATGCCCTTCTGCGTTCATTCTCAATCCATAAGTTAAAGTAGTAAAATGCCCCCATTGAAAAGAAAAGAACCGCCGATTCCGGCATAATCGCTCGCGAGAAATACCAATTCAAAGGAAAGATCGCATAAAGTAACGTGATGATCCACGCTACTTTTGTAGAATTATATGTTTTTGCAATTAAATAAAGATAACAGGCTGAACCGGTGAAAAACAAAACCGGAACTAATCTGGCAAGCTCATAATGATACCCAAATATTTTGTACAATATAGCAATAATAAAGGTCGTAATTTGAAATTCCAGTTGGGCGTAATTCGGCGGGGCCCCGTCATAATTAAGCTGAGGAAAGAAGATATTGAACCGCTCTTCCACAAAGTTTTTCGCCATTGATTCCGTATCTGCTTGTCGCCAAGATTCCCCCATTTCATAGGGTGAATGACCAATATAAGGAAGTCTCGTCATCACTATCAATGCTAGTAAGATCATGAAAAAAAATTTACTAGTTCTTCGCATTTCTTAACTCCTAGATAAAAGATACTTTTTATTTCAATTGTATCCATCTTTTAGCAGAGTTAGACCCTATTCATCAAAAGACATTCTCCTTACAAAACAAAGCAGCTTCTTCATTCAGTTCACCTTTTACTCGATTAACGATTTCTATTAGATTGTGAAAATACGGCTTTTCAATTACCTGTGCAGCTCCATGTTGAATAAGCTCATCAGCAATCCATTTTTGTCCCCCCATTGAGGTGCACATTATCACCTTAGCCCCAGGATTTGTGCTTATAATTTTCTTTAAAGCCCCCAGACCATCTAGCTCAGGCATATTTAAATCCATCAGGACCATATTTGGACGAAGCATTTTGTACATTTCAGCAGCTTTCTGACCATTTTCCGCTTCAAGAAAATCAGTATAGCCAGCCTCACTAAGCCTTTTAATAATAAAGCTTCTCATAAAGCGCGAATCATCAACAACTAGAATTCTCATGGTCATCATCTCCTGTTCTTCTGGTGTCCACTATTATGCTAATAGTTCGAAATTTATAATTTCATTATCTCGATAAACAGCCTATTTGGTAATCACCCAGTATTCTCATTTTCACGGTCCCAATCTCCTATAACCACTTACTTTAATAGGAATATGTTCTTAGTTTCAGTAAATTAGCAGCAGTTTTAAGGAGAGATTAGGAATTCCCTCCTCCTCTCAACCTCAAAAAAAGCCAACTCCTTATCGGAATTGGCTCTCAATTTCACTACGTAAACTTCAATATTCAGAATTATTTGCGGACCTGGTACTACCCATCGTACTTTTTATACAGGGATTGGGTGGTTTGGGCGTGGTTTAGGGCAAGGTCGGCGTGGTGGAGAATGAGATTGAGTTCGCCCCCGTCCTGTGGATAATAGACGACACCAATATTTAGGGATATTTGCACAGTCGTATTTGTCGTGTAAATCGGTTGACTGACGATTTGATTGATTTCTTCCGTAAACGCATGAAGCTCCACTTCCCCAACTTCACCCGGCAAGACAATCGAAAATCTGTAACCATCCATACGATAGACAAGTCCCTGGTTGGCCAGTGCTCCAGACAAACGTCCCCCCACTTTAATGAGGACCAAATCTACCGCTTGGCGTCCATTAAAATCATTTATTTCCTTCAAACCAGCTAAATTGATATAAAGGATTGTGAATTTTTGATCATTATTAAATTCTTCTTCAAAATCCACCTGAAATTTTTGCATATTTGGCAGGTCTGTCAGGGTATCATAATAAGCCTTATAACGAATAAGCTCTTCTTCCTTTTTCTTCTCCGTGATATCCCAGAACATCGACTCAATTGCCAGTTCCCCATTTAATTGAATGGGTATCGCACTCGTTTCCACATCAATTTCAGTACCATCTAAGCGCACTAGTCTTTGATAAATCGAAGTGGCCGTTACCCCTAAATTTTGTACGTTATGAATTCGCTTTGAAACAATATTTTCATATTGTTTATGAATAAGTCGATTGATGGACTGTCCAATAAGTTCATCTGGTGTTTTAGCCCCAAGCAGCTTTAAAGCCATCGAATTCGCATATTGGATAATCCCTTTTTGATGGACCACAATCCCAACCGGTGCATTATCAACAAAATTTTGGTAACGATTTTTACTCTCTTCTAATTCCAGTTCCATTCTTTTCCGATGGCTGATGTCCATCACTGACCCAATTGAAGTTGGCTTGTCCTCAAAGAGGACACGCTTAATCCCCAAAGAAATGTCAAACACTGTGCCATCCTTTATTACTGCTCTAAGCTCTATTTCATATTGTTCAATCTCACCTGCATGAAGTTGAGAAACAAGCTGTAATAACTTATTTTGATCTTCTGGATATACAAACTCGAGATAATTCTTCGATAGAATTTCTTCCTGTCCATATTCAAAAATATCTGCAAGGCTTTTATTGACCCAAAGGAACCGATGATTCTGCAACATAAAAAGCCCATGTCCTAATTTATTCGCTACTGTTTGAAACACTTTAGCAGCCTCCACTAATATATCTTGATATCAAACCATTATGTCATCAAGTCTTCATGACATCAAGCCTATTTATAACATACCGTCAAAAGGGATTCAGTGATTTTTATCACACTAAACCAATTTTATTTTCCCACCGAAATTAACAAGAATCCTTATTATATGAAGTGTTACGCAGTTTCTCCTTTTAATGCAAAAAATACACATCAACGGCCAATGGATTGATGTGCATATGTGTCCTTTAAGTGAACTATCGGAACATATTAAAAAACGCGCCAATTTGTCGCATGATATTAATTCCCTCCGATATTTTGCCCGCATGGTTCATCATCATATTCAAATTCTCCGGCAATCTCCTTCTTGGCCCTTGCTGCTGCGGAAATCCGGGAGGTTGTTGCTGCTCATACATGTAAGGACTATCTGGTCTACCCATTTCGTAACCTGGTCCATAATTTTGTCTTCTATAAGCTGTTGGTACTGCTCCCCTCCTAGGATCCTGGGAGAATCCTCTTCTTCTATTGTTCAGGTGGTAAAACGGCATCACTCTATTCACCCCCTATCAGCATTCAACTTTTTACTCTAGTATATGTGTGAATTATCTTTTGGCTTAGACTCTAGCGAAATTCAATTTCCATTAAAAAATAACCCACCTGCTACTACGCGATGGGTTACTCGATTTATGCTTTTATGGCAATAAAGTCGGTGGCACCTCCAACATGTATCCACTGTTGTCAGCGAAAAATCCCATTACCTTATTTGTATCCACTTCTTTAAAGATATACATTTTTTTGCCTTCGTAATTCGTGGTAT
>DAMDNS010000372.1:0-3496 GCA_032083605.1 Ureibacillus sp. | reverse complement strand
GATCGGGAAGAACATCGGCGTCGTAATCAGCAAGATTGACACTACCTCCAAGAAGAAGCCCATCACTATCCAGATAAGATTCATCGCAAGCAATACTACCCAAGGTGAAACATCCAGGCTCGCAATTCCGCTTGCCAGGAAATCTGAAAGTCCCACTAATGTTAACGCTGAACCGAAAACTAGCGCTCCCACGACAATTGTTAACAACATCGCAGTTGTTTTTGTTGCTTCTAACAAAATATTGCCTAAATCTTTAATTTTCAAGCTTCTATGCAGCCCAATCGTGATGAGTAAGGCATAGACTACCCCTACTGCTGCAGCTTCAGTTGGTGAATAGATTCCTGCATAAATACCGCCAAGTACAATCACTGGAAGGAGAATATCCGGGATTGCTTTAACGGCATCCTTACTGCTAGCTGTCGTTGTAGAACTCACTTCATTCATAGCAGCTTCCAAGGCAGGTATTTTCACCTGTGATTTAGGTGCCTTCCATACGACCCAAACCATTAGCAGCCCTGCGATCAATAACCCAGGAACCACACCGGCCATAAATAGTTTACTTGGTGAAACACCCGTTAAAGAAGCATATAAAAGTAATCCCATACTTGGAGGAATTAACATACCAAGTGAACCACCTACCGCTGATAAGCCATAAGTCAGTCCTTTGTCATACTTTTGTTTTCCCATTTCTGGAATGGCAATTTTACCAATCGTTAATACTGAAGCCATACTCGAACCAACGATTGCTGCAAAGAATGTATAAGCTGAAACGGTAGCTACACCCGTGCCTCCACGAAGACGACCTAGCCAAGAGTTGATAAGGAAGAAAATTCGTTCCCCACTCTTCCCTTGATATAGGATTTCTCCCATTAATACGTAAAGTGGAATCGCCACAAATACGAATTCGGATAATGTTTTATTCAACGTTAATGGCACCTGAATCATGAATTGTGGGCCAACCGTTAAAATCGTAATCAGTCCCGACAAACCGAGGGTAAAGCCGATTGGAACCCCAATAACTAAACAGAATATTAAAACGCCAAATAACACTAATATCGCTGTACCTGAGATCAAATCAACTCACCACCCACTGCACGTTGTTCTTGACTTAGGGCTTCTTCGCCGTAATCTGATTTGGCAATCGTAATGATGGAGCTAATTGCTGCTAAAGCTAACAATATCCCGGCAATCATGATGAAAGAATAAGGAATCCATAAAGGAGTCGCTAATAATGTAGGTGATGTAGTACCTAAACGGAATACGCTTTCCGTAAATTTAAATCCGTAAATGACTAAAATGACAGAGTATGGAATTGTTAAAAATACCGTAAAAATTTCCAGCAATTTTCGATTGGTTCCCTTTAGTCGATCAATTAAAAAGGTTACACGAACATGTCGCTTTTCAATTAACAAGTACCCCATTGAAAAGAATGCTAAAAACTGCAGCAAATAACTAGCTATTTCGCTCGTCCAAATACTTGGAGAGTTAAATATATACCTTGATACAATTTCATAGGTTACCGTAAATACAAGGAACCCCAGAAATGCAGCAGCTACATAAATGCACAATTTATTGATGCCATTTATAAACTTCACAATTGCATTCATCCGGTTTTCTCCCCTTTCCTCCTTTTTTGATAAACGTGCACAATTATTTAGACGGATATTGTTCGTTAATCTTCTCGATAGATTCCATTAGCTGCTTTGCACGATCACTTTGTTGTGCAAAGTTATCATGAACCTTTTTCGCTGTTTCTTTCCAAAGCTCCAAATCATCACCTGTTGGTTTATATAACTCCATGCCTTTGTCCTTCATTTTTTGTTTATAGGCCTGATCATCTTCATAAGCTTTCTCACGAGATGCTTCGGCTGCCACTTCTCCAGCTTCTAAAATTGCTGTTTGGACATCTTCCGGAAGGCCGTTCCACCAGTCTAAGTTCGCTCCAGCCGGGAAGCTTGTGTGTGTTAGCTCCATGTCAGTTCCATATTTCGTCACTTCAAAGAAACTGCGGTCAATAACAGATGATGGCCCCGTTACATACCCATCAATCATTTTTCGCTCCATCGCCTGGAAAACTTCCTGCGAACTCATGGATGTCGGAGAAGCACCTGTTCCTTCCAGCCATTCCGTTACCGTTTTACCAACCGAACGCATTTTTTTATTCTCTATATCCTCTGGTACCTTGATTGGATGGTTGGCATAGACATCAGCCGTTCCATATTTTGACCAGCCAATTACTTTCACATTTAGTTTTTCAAAGTCTTCCGCGATTAATTGACCATAGTCACTATCGATTGCCGCTTTTTCTGCCTCCCATGAAGCAAATAAGAATGGCATATCGAAGGATTCCAATAATGGTGTCGAATCACTTGCAATCATTCCGGCGTTGATGCCTCCGATTTCAACCCCGCCTTGACCAACCGCATCCGTCATTTGTGTATCATTATAAAGCTGTCCATCTGAAAAGGTTTGTGCTGTCAGTTTAATAGAAGTATTTTCTGTTCGTTTTTCAATTTCATCCGCTAAAGTCTCAAAATATACGCCCACCGCGTGTTCTTTTGGTAGATTGTAAGCAATACGTACTGCCATTTCTTCTTTGCCTTCTGCCGATGTTTCAGATTCCTCATTACCACATCCCGCTACAACGATAACTCCTGTAGCAAGTAAGGCTAATAGTGCATTTTTTGCTTTCCATTTCATAACAATTCCCCCCGATTTGAATAGTGCATTTCCCCTAGAAAATCGTACCCCTTTTTAAAGCGTTTTCAAATTCATTTACTATTAAATTAGCCTTCTATATTAGCGATTTTTCCAAACCGGCTTTCTTTTTTCATTGAAAGCAGCGACGCCTTCCAAACGATCCTCTGTTGGAACCGTTACATTGTAGGCAGCTAAATCTAATGCGTAGGCTGTATGGAAATCTACTTCAGAGCCGCGGCTTACACAAGTTTTCGCTAATCGCACTGGAATTGGTGCACTATTTGCAATTTGCTGTGCTAACTCCAAAGCCGTTTGAAGTGCTTCTCCTTTTGATACGACACGGTTGACCATGCCCCATTCATAAGCTAGATTGGCGTCAAATAATCGTCCTGTATAAATCAATTCCTTTGCTCTGCGAACCCCAACTGCTCTTGAAAGATTCTGCAATCCACCTGCACCTGGTAATATACCTCGGGTAATCTCAGCAAGACCAAATTTGGCTGTTTCCGATGCAATGATGAAGTCCGCCATCAAAGCCACTTCACATCCCCCGCCAATTGCAAAGCCTTCAACAGCTGCAATCACAGGAACCGGGAAATCCTTAATCGCCAATGCTTTATCTTCTATTAAATGATGCTGTTTTTTCCAATCGGCATCACTCATCCCATTACGCTCTTTTAAATCGCCGCCTGCTGAAAATGCTTTCTCTCCTGCACCTGTTAGTACAACACATCTTAAGTTTGTGTTATAGGCCTGCTCTCGGAAAAGTTCCAATGTCTCTTTAACCAGCTGTGTA
>DAMDNS010000371.1:0-3509 GCA_032083605.1 Ureibacillus sp. | reverse complement strand
TGGCGGTGGTCCCATTGGTGGTCTATTCATTGGTGGGGGTCCGAATGGTGGCATGCCATCAAACTGTGGAAAATTCAAGCATTTTCCTCCTTTCTGTATAATTTACTATATGCACAGAGTAGTAGAGGGTGAAATTTAATATAGTATGTTCATTGCCTAATCATTTCAAATACAATTGCATCACACGCCAATCCGCTAACTTTTCTCCAAAGGATTTAATATTTTTGCCGGGAATTGGACTAGTCGAAAGCATTTTTTCATACGATCTCCCGGCTAACACGTCAATGCCGATATGCATCTTAAACACATCAAACGCTTTCGAACCATTAAAGAGCACGAGTTGAATATTAGGATACCTCTCAAACAGCCCTTTAAAATCATTTGGTTTTTCATTCCGAATTGTCGCGTCTAAGCTACCTTTCCGTTCACATGATTCAATCGTATCCCATAGCCCTATCTGATTTTCTTGTAGCAATACTAGTCTCTGCTCATAGTTCTCTGGTACATCCACCTCTAAAATCTCGCCAATAATTGACCAAAAATGATTACGTGGATTGCCATAGTATTGTTGTTTTTCTAGAGATTGCTTCCCGGGCATAGAGCCGACAATTAACACTTTGGTTGATTCATCTATCACGGGAGATAGCACATTTGTCAGTGCATTTGGCATCACAATCACTCCTTTTCTTTATTGTAGAGGAAAATCAGAGCCTGCAAGTATTTCATCAGCAGATTTTAAATAGGGCTGACTTTTAGGCGCATTCTTTTTATAGGTCCGTACAATTTCGTATCCAATGCAATACCCAATCCATTTTGGCAGTTCACCCCCATATAAAAATGGGAAATGATGCTGCACTCCTTGCACATGTAGTGCAGGTAAAAAATACTTCCGCCAAATTTTCAAAAGCTCATTCATTGAATATAACTTTAACCATGGTGCCAACCACTTTTCTCCGTACAGTTCTGCAACAGCGCTTTCTGCTAGGCCTTCTAAAATTAGAGAATCTTTCAAGCTTATATGATCCATCGTCTGATTAAGATACTGAAGCCGACAAACATGATTATATTCATGAGCAAACAATGCCTGAAGCTCCTTCTTTTCGAGTCCTTCCGCAACAAATAAAATAACAGCATTTGTATAGGCAACACCATTTTTATTTGTTATCGCTTGCTCTTTTGTTATAGGGAAAATATAAATAGGCACATCCGGACCTTGCCATTGCCTTTTCAAACGCTCATATTCCTCTCGTACAATTTCCCAAGTATTCTGCTTTTCTAATGCATCTATATCAATTTCTTCATGTGGCTGAAATAATCCGTATTGTAATAATTCATAGTATATCTCTTCCCGAGACGCATCCTTAAAAATCTCTTCTAACGGCTGACAAAGAATTACGCATTGCACTTCTTCTAAGCTTGTATTGTTTACTTCCTTACGTGCAATGACTATTTTTTGGAGCAACTCCTTTGTTGGCATCACAGACATACTTTCACCCTTTTTCATAGCTTATGCCTTATGTAGACAATCGGCTAGTGATGAATATATACAGCTGCATATATTAGTTTGTAATGAACATCGAAAGGAGGGGTATGTATGAATCCAACTGATGCTTATAATCTTTGCTGTAAATATCATGGGAAACGTGTGAGAATTTCTGATTCTTCTGGCAGAGTACACGTGGGGGAAATTACAAGAGTAGACAGAAACCAGGTGTGGATTCTACCTGATAGACAATCTAGAGGCTTCGGTTTAGGTTTTTGGGGCTTCAGACGACCAGGGTTAGCTGGGTTTGGCATTGGTATCGCTTTTGGTACCATTATCGGTATTGCACTCGCTCCACTTTTATTTTTCTAATCAAAATCGCCATGGTGTATTTGTGTCCACTGAAAAAGATTGTACTTACATTCATCTTGCCACCTATAAAAGTGGTAGTGTTCCGCTGAATGAAGATAGAAATGAGCCATTTCAAACAGCATTTATTGAAATGGCTCATCTTTGCTTATTGTACTGGCTCTTTTTGATTATTTTCAATTAATTCTGATATCGTCACAAATGTATAGCCCTGTTTTTGTAATGCAGGTAAAATTTCTTCTAGTGCATCAATGGTTTGTGCGCGATCACCGCCCCCATCATGAAATAAAATCACATCTCCAGGTTTGGTTCCTTTAAGTACCTTTTTCACGATTTTCTTTACGCCTGGTTGCTTCCAATCCTCCGTATCCTGATGCCAAGACCACATAACAACTTTATAACCATCCTTCACTGCCACATTAATCATCTTGTCCGTGTAATTTCCACCAACAGGTCGAAATAGAGTTGGATGAAAACCAGTAATACTATAAATCGTATCATTTGTTTGCTGCAGTTCCTCCTGTAATTCGGACACTGAAAGCTTTAAGGAATGTGTGTACGTATGGTTGGCTAATTCGTGCCCATTTGTATATGAGCGTAAGACAAGCTCCGGATACTTTTCTGCATTTTTACCAATAATAAAAAAGGTAGCTTTTGCTTCATATTTTTCCAATAAATTTAAAACCTCTGCTGTATATTTTGGATGCGGCCCATCATCAAAGGTCAAGGCGACGATTTTATTACTTGTGTTAATGTCCCACACAACTTCCCCTGTCTCTTCATAATAACGTCTTCCTTTGTCTGCAGAAGTTCTCAGCTCCACATAAAATACCGAGATGATTAAAAAACAGGTTGCTAAAATCAACACATATTTACGTGCCAAAGCATCACCCCCCAAGCTCAATTTCGTAAAACCTTGTTGGCTTACTATTTGCGAATTGTTGCTAATTATACTACTAGAGGACTGTCCGATTTTTGACTTTACGCAAAGAATAGCTATATCAAAAAATCTTTTTTGGAAACGAATTCATATTTAACAAGATGGCTATTCAAAAATACTGTATTTATACTTATCTTCATATAATATTCACAAACAGTCATTTAATTTTGAACGAATTGTGAAAACACTCACATACCACTTTCTTTTTGAAAAAATTGGTGTAGAATAAGAGACATATCTGATATATAACAAAAGAAGTAAAACAGCATTATTCATCCAACTGTTATAGTACAAATTCTAAGTATAAAGGGGAATTCACTATGTGGGTTATTACAATTTTTGAAAAAGATACTTTCCGTATGTTTGAGTATGGTACTAAAAACGAGGCTACAATGGCATTAAAAAAATTAAAACAAACAGCGTTACTTTCTTATACAAGATAAATTACTTATAAGGCTACTCTTTGGAGTAGCCTTTTTTATTTAAATAACCAAGTTTTATGCATTCCAATACTTTATTTCTTGAAAATATTACACTCCATTTGATGATCTACTTTTAACATGAAGAATGATTAGATGCAAACCTTAATAAAGGAATTACTTATAGCCCAAGCTGAGAAATTTAGCGAAGATCAGGGAAATAAATAGTAGTGTCTTAATGCGGAACTATTGATGGTAAGACGTTGAAACATACAAAAAACATGAATTCGACAGTTTC
>DAMDNS010000370.1:0-3515 GCA_032083605.1 Ureibacillus sp. | reverse complement strand
GTAATAGCTCCAAAATGAATAGAACAGGAATCGAGAATGAGAGCCGATGTCCTAACTTCGAAGTGATTAGTTCGGGGTATCTATACAACAATTCAAACAGCACCTATTTTCCTGAATTTCTGTGTTGAATAAAAATATGTAAAAAATATTATTTACTTGAAACTTTTTTGTCATGTAAACGTAAAGTTAAATATACTTCAATACTTTAAGGTTTAAGCATCACACAAAAGGAGGGTAGAGCTTATGAGGAAAACGAAGACCTTCAGCTGGATTTTATTGTGTTTGATTTCATTTTCGTTATTGCTGCCAAGCATATCGGTAGTCGCCAGTGGAAAGATATATCATATTCCGCTTGAAAACGAGGTCGAGGATGGGTTAAAGGCTTTTCTTGAAAGAGCTTTTAAAGAGGCGGAAGAAGAGGGAGCAGAAAAAATTATTTTAGAAATACATACACCAGGAGGCTATGTTACGTCAGCAGATGATATTGGAAAAATAATTGATGATTCTCCTATCGATGTAATAGCCTTTGTTAATTCGAAAGCGTTATCAGCAGGTGCATATTTGGCATTGCATGCTGACGAAATATACATGGTACCCAATGCAACAATAGGGGCTGCAGCCATTATTGATGGTGCAGGGAATGCAGCTGACGAAAAAAGAAACAGTTATTGGATTTCGGCAATGGAAGGTGCAGCAGAGGCAAAGGGAAGAGAACCTATCTACGCCCGTGCAATGGCAGATGCTACAGAGAATTTGCCTGAATTTCGGGCGCCGGAAGGAAAGCTGCTGACTTTAACAGCTGAAGAAGCATTGCAAGTTAAATATTCAGAAGGAACAGTGGCTAATCTAAATGAGCTTCTTAAGAAACTGAATCTTACAGAAAGTGAAGTCGTATCAATCGAACCAACTTTTGCTGAAAAGCTTGCAAGATTTATTACAAACCCGCTCGTAGTAACTCTTCTATTAACAATCGGGTGCTTTGGCTTAGTAATGGAACTGTTTTCACCCGGTTTTGGCATACCGGGACTCGTTAGTCTATCTTCGTTTGGTTTGTTCTTCTTTGGTCATACAGTAGCAGGCTTTGCAGGATATGAATCAGTTCTATTATTCATCATTGGTCTAGCCTTACTAGTGGCAGAATTGTTTGTACCGGGAGGAATTGTGGGCATAATTGGAGGAGCACTTATGATCATCAGTTTATTATTTGCTGGAGAGAGTGTGGTTCATATGGCATATTCCATTTTAATCGCTGTGTTTATTGCAATAATAGGAATGGTGATATTAATGAAATTCTTTGGGAAAAATCTTCATGTTTTTAATAAGCTGATTTTGCGGGACGCTACGACAACGGAAGAGGGTTATGTATCTAATGTGAACCGTATCGATCTGCTAGGAAAAGTGGGGGAGACTATTACACCGCTACGTCCAGCAGGAACAATTATTATTGGTAACGAACGAATTGATGCCGTTTCGGAAGGAAGCTATATTGATAAAAATCGAAAGGTTGAAGTCGTTCAGGTAGAAGGCTCGCGAATAGTCGTGAGAGAAACAAAAGAAGGAGTGGAATAAATATGTTTTTTGATGCAGCAGCCATTAGTTTAATTGTCACGATTGTTTTAATCATTATTGTATTATCTGTTATTTTAACAATTGTACCGGTTGCACTATGGATTAGTGCCATCGCAGCAGGTGTTCGAGTTAGTATTTTCACATTAATCGGGATGAGATTACGCCGAGTTATTCCTGCTCGAATTGTAAATCCTTTAATTAAAGCACATAAGGCAGGATTGGATGTGTCAATTAATCAGCTGGAGTCTCACTATTTAGCGGGAGGTAATGTTGACCGTGTTGTGAATGCGTTGATCGCGGCTCAACGTGCAAATATTGAGCTATCATTTGAACGTGCAGCAGCAATTGATTTAGCTGGTCGTGACGTTCTGGAAGCAGTTCAAATGTCTGTAAATCCAAAAGTGATTGAAACACCATTTATCGCAGGTGTTGCTATAAATGGGATTGAAGTAAAGGCAAAAGCTCGTATCACAGTACGTGCCAACTTAGATCGTTTAGTTGGTGGTGCTGGAGAAGATACGATCATCGCCCGTGTTGGTGAAGGTATTGTATCGACAATCGGTTCGTCTGAGAGCCATTCAAAAGTGTTGGAAAATCCAGATTTAATTTCTCAAACAGTACTTTCTAAAGGGCTGGACTCTGGTACGGCATTTGAAATCCTATCGATTGATATTGCTGATGTTGACGTAGGTAAAAACATTGGTGCCGAGCTGCAAATTGAACAGGCACAAGCCGACAAAAATATCGCTCAAGCTAAAGCGGAGGAACGCCGAGCAATGGCCGTAGCCAATGAGCAAGAAATGGTTGCAAAAGTCCAAGAGATGAAAGCGAAAGTAGTAGAAGCAGAGGCAGAGGTACCATTGGCAATGGCCGAAGCTTTACGCAATGGAAACTTTGGCATTATGGATTATATGAATTATAAAAACATCCAGGCTGATACATCGATGAGAGATTCGATTGCAAAAGTAACAAATGATAAGCCAGACCCAAATCAAAAATAATCATTGCAGGTACACACCTTAAGAAGGGAGTGTGAGGCTAGTGGAAGGTCTTGTTTTAATGGTAATTACGTTTGTTGTAGGTTCTCTCATCAGCGGGGCTAAAAACAGACAACAAAATCAAAAGCCAATGCCGCCATTTAATAATCAGCCCACTGAACAAAAAGTCGAACTGCCTAAGCAGACTGAAAGAAGAACATCCCTTGAGGACTTTGCAAGTCAGGTATTTCAGCAATTAAACGAGAAAGCACAGCCGAAAAACTCTGCTCCTTCTTCTGACAGCCAACCAGAGCCTATAAAGGCGATTGAGGTAGAAGAAAAGCATAGGGGATCACAGAGGGTTCCATTAAATTCAAGGCCAGCCTTCGATGAAAATCGCAGTTCCAATCGCACATCAGCAAATCCAAAAGCAGGTAGCTCTGATTTTATTAAAGAGAACGAAATCGGAAATATTGTGCCGACTACAAGAACTGCCTTGGTGCAGGCCATTATTACAACAGAAATTTTAGGTCCTCCAAAAGCAAAACAAAGGTAATTTTTAGAAGATCCAGTAGGCAGGTATCTTAAACTCATTGACTAAAAAGGAGTTTCTGGTCAGTTTTATAAAAACTCCATGGAAATTTATACATGCTCCCCTTTTTCAAAGCATATACTTTGGCGAAAGGGGGGCATTTTTAATTGAAAAAATTATTCCAAACAGACCCATTAATAGAAATAGTAAATAGTAGCCAGCTGCGATTGATTGGATCCTATAAATTTTTAGAAGCTTCAGAACAGCATTGTTCGTTTATATATGAGGATTTTTCAATTTTAATAAAAGCAAATCGTGTACATATAGATGTATTGAAAGAGATAGAATTTATAATACATGTAGAAAATTTATTATCTATAGAAATGAAGAGACAGTCAGGTGAGCGATTATGAAAAAATTCGATAATCGTCCTGTTG
>DAMDNS010000369.1:0-3515 GCA_032083605.1 Ureibacillus sp. | reverse complement strand
GAAAATACTACACACCAAAAAAATTTAGCTCAATTTTTAAATAGTGAAAATGAATACTGCATAGACGGCGTAAACCTAAGTTATGTATATCCGATGAAAAATGACACTATTTTTGTTCGTACTTTTGAACGAGGCGTTGGATTCACGAATGCGTGTGGAACAGCAATGACTGCTTCGGCGCTTGTATCGAGATTAAATGGTATTGTCGAACAAGGAATTGTAACTGTTTTTAACCCAGGTGGTTTTGTTCGATGTGAAGTGAAACAGGTAAATGATCAATTTAAGCTAACATTGGTTGGGAATGCTACTGTCACTTCCTCTTATACATTCGATATTACCGGAAATGATTTTAGATTCGTGAGTAGTGACGAGACAAAAGAACAACAAGAATACGAAAAATGTCTTGAACTTGTTAAGAAGGAGACTGCTTCTTTTGCTTCTTAATGATGAGTAGGAGGGTATGCTCAATGTCTTTACAAAGTTTTTCGAAGATACAATTTGATTTGCTTTTTCAGAACAGCAAGGATTTAGTCTATTTTATGGAAAAAGATGAAGAAGAATTTCGGTATATCTATATGAATAATTCTTCTGCCCAGGTCCTATCAGATGACGCAATTGGTAAAACAATTGACGAAGTGATGAAGCCAAAAGATTGTGAAACTATCACTAAAAATTATCATCTTGCACTTGAAAAAAAGGGACAAGTTAGTTATCAGGACTATATTTACTACCTTTCTGAGGTGAAGAAGTGTGAAACAACGGTCATTCCGATTTTCGATGAAGATCAAACCTATATTTTAGCTATCACGAAGGAAATCGCTTTTGATCGTGATTTAGAAGATAAATATCTCTTTATGCGCTCGGTGTTCTTTAATTCTTTTTTATCGACAGTGCTAGTTTCAAATGATGGCAGACTATTAGAGGCAAACCCCAAATTTTTAGAGGATTTCAATCTGAATATAGATGAAGTTCGTTTAAAAGAACTCCTGGACCTGCCTTTTATCGCTAATCAGGGTGAGCTTAAACACTATTTGGATAAAGCATACAAAGGAAAAAGCCTATCTTCTAAACTATTGGCTTTTATTGATAAAGATCAGGTTCAAAGAAGTTTTACTGCAACTTTTTCCCCTCTCTTACAGGAGGAAAAGGTTATAGCAGTTTTCATCATCCTTCAGGAGGTAACCGAATTTCTACTACAAGAGAAGGAATTGCGTACAACATCTAATGGACTTTCTAATTTTCAATTTGCCATTAACAGTGTAGCTGAAATTGTGATTATGGATTCAAAGTGCGGGATTCTAGAGGTAAACGATCGATTTATTCAACAAATGGGCTATTCAAGAGAAGAGTTAATGGGGAATACTTTGGAAATAGTTCAATCACGTATCCACTCCAAGGAATTTTTCAAACAAATTTTTGCATCCGTACAAAAGGGAGAAATTTGGCGGGGAGAAATCTGTAACCGAAAAAAGAATGGTGCATTATACTGGGCTGATACAACATTTATCCCATTTTTCGATGAAGATGGCAATGTGAAACAATATATTAATGTTTACTATGATATAACCGAAAAGAAGAGAATGATGACGGAGCTTCAGAATATTGAACATATGTTCAAACTTATCACGGAGAATACAAATGATTTAATCGTCGTGACAAATGAAGATGGTATTATTTTATATGTTTCGAATGCGTATACTAGCAAACTTGGATACAAAAAAGAAGAACTGCAAGGACAGTTTTATACGAATGTCCTTGCTCCTGAAAGTAAAGGCAAATGGGATGAAGAATTATTGGATAGGATTGAGGAACGGAATGAGTCGAAAATCGATTTAATCCATCGATCCAAAAAGGGTGAAGAATTTTGGACTGAGTGCAATTACACAATAGTTAAAGATTATGTTCGTAATCGCGGTATCCAAATCATTATGGTTGCTAGAGAAATGAATGATCGAAAAGAAATCGAAAACCAGCTTTCATTTCTTGCCTTCCATGATTCTTTGACACAATTGCCAAATAGACGCTATCTTCAAAAAGAATTCCCGCGTATTTTAGAGCATTCAAGTCAAATATCAGGTTCACTAGCCGTTCTTTATATAGATGGGGATAATTTTAAAAAGGTGAATGATCAGTTCGGCCACAAGGTTGGGGATGAATTTATAATTCAATTTGGTAAAGCGCTATCAAAAAGTGTGCGTGGGAATGATTTAGTAGTACGCATGGGTGGGGATGAGTTTGCCATTATTCTTACAGGACTCGAACAAGACAAAGGTATGCGGAAACGACAGGTCCAACAAATTGTCGAGAGAATCAATTACAATTTACAAAGAGGCTGGTTGATTTCAAAGGTGTTATTTGCACCAACAGCTTCAATTGGAATTGCCTTCTATCCAGATCATGGAGTAAGTCTAGAAAAATTATTGGCTCATTCCGATAAGGCTTTATACGGTGTAAAAACGACTTCGAAAAATAATTATCATATTTATAGTCCTGAACTATTATAGTTTTGTAATGGCCTCCTTTTAAGTTAAACTTAAAAAGAGGCTATTTTTATGCATAGAGGGTGGTTGGATGCAGAAAAAGATTTTGTTAGTGGAAGATGAGAAGAATATAGCCCGTTTTATGGAATTGGAACTAAGGTATGAAAAATTTGACGTTACTGTTTGCTATGACGGTAGAGAAGGGCTTAATAAAGCATTGGAACAGAAGTTTGATTGCTTATTATTAGATGTAATGCTGCCAGGCTTAAATGGCATTGAAATTTGTCGTAGAGTGCGAGGGCAATCAGATGTTCCCATCCTATTAATTACCGCTCGGGATGCGGTTATGGATCGTGTAGCCGGCTTAGATGCAGGCGCAGATGATTATATCGTGAAGCCTTTTGCCATAGAAGAATTACTCGCCAGAATTCGTTCGATTTTGAGAAGAACTGGCTCAACTGGAGAAGCATCGGAGAATAATTTAATCAAGGTTAGGGATATAATGATTAACCCACAGTCCTATGAGGTAATCTTTGAAAATAAAAAACTTGATTTAACGAAGACTGAGTATGATCTACTTAAGCTTTTATGTGAAAATAAAAACCGTGTTTGTGACCGAGATATGATCCTGCAATCTGTGTGGGGCTATTCAACTGAAGTTGAAACGAATGTAGTAGACGTGTACATTCGACATTTGCGAGCTAAATTAAAAACTGAATTTCGGCCATATATTGAAACCGTGCGCGGAGTGGGCTATGTGGTGAGAGAATGAATAGGCTGAAAAAAAAATTTCCAAATAATCAATCCCTAAAAAAGAAGTGGACTATTTCAACTGCAATCGTCATCTTTATCAGCTATGCTGCTATCTGTAGTGTCATTTATATTGCACTCTATTCTTGGCTAATTCAAAATGAAGAGAATAACGCAATTAGAACGGCTGATGATGTTACTTCATTTTTTAATTCGCAGGATAATTCGATATCCATTCATGAGTTTCAGGGGAATACAGGCTTATCAAAAGCAATCGTCAACCAA
>DAMDNS010000368.1:0-3516 GCA_032083605.1 Ureibacillus sp. | reverse complement strand
TCAATTCTTAAAGTATCAATTTCTTAACAAAGAAATTTACCTTATTCAAAGAAATCTCTACTTCTGTCCCAGTCTCGAATTTATTATTTGATCGAATTCGCTATATCAATCAAAGCCTCTGGTGTTTCGATCTTTGCTGCTTTTTTCCCGATGGCTATGGAGTACTGTAAATTGTTTTTTTCAAAGACAAAAAAATTAAAGATCTGGTTTTCAAAATAAATCCCTATGCTGCCATCCTGAAGTGTATGTTCCTCACCTTCATAATCCAGTCTGTCTGTCCGAATTTCTATTTTGAAAATATTTTCTCGCATTTTGCGATGAACAAAACGAATTTCCAATAAATTCTTTACACTACCCTCTTGGTTTCCATAAAACGCTCCAAATTCATGTGTAAACGGAATATCAGGTATTTCCGTAAGTAACTTTACCTGGCAATTACATTGATCCTCAAAATCCTTTACTGCTTCTTTTATTGTTTTAAATCCCACTCTTCTTGAATCTTCTTCAAAATAAGGAGCTATATCCGGGCTATCAGCAATAACAGTATAATTACCTGTTCCAGCCAGTAAGCTACAAGCTAATAAAATCAAACAAGAAAGCTTTTTCAATTCATCCTACCTCTACTGCTTTTTTCCTTAGTTTGCCCAATTACATTAAAATATACCTTTTTAGTAAAAGAAAGAGCGGAGGATGAATTATGAAGAAGTTATACTTAGCGATGGTAGCTCTTCCTGCCTGCATCAACATTAGCTAAAGAAGGATATGCTCCGAGTTTATGTACATCGATAATCAAAGTAAACCCTTTTTATATAGCAATTATTAACCGTACAACACCCAAATTCTATATTTCTCTTCACCATTTTCCTTAATATTATCTTTCTGAATGTGAACGTGTACATGGATGAAGTCGGCCCATTGTTGTATCAATTCCATTAAATAATTTACAACTTTTTCATCCGGCGTTGCATAGCCTACATTTTCCCTGCTATATAAACTGGGAGAGAAATCTGGAAATAATGAATCCGACCATTCATAGGCTTCAAATTCCGAATCAAAAATCCGATTATCTTCTGGATATTGACCATTTACCCATTTAATGTCCATAAACTTTCCCCATTTCCCAAAAATATTTGTATTTGTCTGAACTGCATAGGAAATTGTCCATCCAACTTAACATTCAATAACCTTAATTTTATAGGTTCTAATCGATTTCATATCACCTTCATGAGCCAATTGACCCGAATGTATGAGTGAACGAACCCTGTATTCAATCCAGGCATCCGATAAGGTATGCTTCGATTCCCCCAGCACTTCACCAACAAGTCTCATTGCATCTATATATCCATGATGGTTCTGTTTTTTGTGAATCCTCCCAGCACACTTCAAAATAAACGAATCTTCCACATTTTCTGGTTCATGAACGATTTTTCCTTGGCGCCATGTACGAAATAAACTTCTGCTATTTAACAATTCTTCCCCATCTTGTTCAAATTGCCTTCTCATTTCCTCTGGGATTGGACGAATAGAATTCTTATAAAATAATTTAAGCATCTCCATGTTACATTCACCTGTATGACGAATATCTACACCATAGTCCTTGCCCTTCGTGTATTCGTGCATCGCTTTAAACGAATTTACTAAACTTAACTCTACTTGTTTTTCTTTTAATAAGTAGCAAGAAATTCGAAGAGCAATTTGCTCTGTTGCATTTTCGCAAGTCCATATTGTTACTTTCTTTCCATAATCAATTTCAAACAACTTTTCTAATGCTTGTTGATATTTTTTTTGCTCGTCTTCAATGTAGCTAATTTCTGAGCTAAACGAAGACTTCAGCCAGGAAAAATAATTATTAATCCCCTCTGTTTTATGGACTTCTGTGATGGGTCCTACTGAAAAATCAATTGGAAAGCCAATAACTTGATGGCCTTTCCTTCTAAAAGCAAGTTTCAAACCACCTGTTGCTGATGTTCCGAATACTAGATGAATCATTCAAACACCTCACCTAAATTATTATTCTGTATATAATTCAACAAGAAAAAAGCGATTACCTTTATTTGGTATCGCTTAAAATTGCCATAACCTGCAATGTTATTGTTGTTTGCCCAAAATTTTTGAACGAACAAAGGAGAGATGCTTATACATCGCATTATAAGCAGCTATGTGATCTCTTTGTTTTAAAGCCAGGTAAATGGCCAAGTGATGCTCGATTGTCAAATCAGGATCACGATAAGTTATCAGGCTGTCTGTTTTCTTGTGGGCAATCAGCAATGCAACAATCATTCCCTCTACGACTGGGTTTTCTGCTGCTTCTGCAATTATCCGATGAAATTCCTGGTCTAAATAACCATAATCTGTATCTCGATTTTCTTCTATTAAATCAATTGTTTTTTTGAGTCTTTCTAACTCGTCATCTGTAATTTTTTCACAAGCCATTGTAACAAGACCCAATTCCAAGACCATCCGTGCTTCGATAATAGCAGGAACATCATTGATGGATAAGGCCAGCATCGCTTTGAAAGGAGAGCTACTTATTTTATTATTTATAATTGTGCCGTCTCTCGGCTTGCGGGTAACAATTTCCAATGTTTCCAGTGCACTTAATGACTCCCTTAATACTGGGCGGCTTACTGCGAATTGCTCCATGAGTTCGAATTCCGATGGCAATCGATCTCCTGGCTTTAATTGACCACTCATTAACAAATTCACAATATTATCAAGTACCTGCTGTGAAAGTGTTGTTCGTTTAATATTTCCAGACGAAAATTTATTCAATCTAATTCACTCACCTATCTTGTCATCTACATGATTGATTATACTACAAAAGAAATCGAATTGAATTTCTTAGCGAATTAGACAGGGCTTTTTCGGATCAAATTTCCAATTTGGGATTAAATACTGCATTGCTACAGAATCATCGCGAGTACCGAGTGCGTTTTCTTTGTATAATTGGTTTGCCTTCTTTAATTCGTTCCAATCCAGCTCGACTCCTAATCCAGGTTTCGTTGGTACTGCAATTTCCCCGTTTATAATTTTAAACGGTTCTTTCGTTAAACGCTGCCCATCCTGCCAAATCCAATGTGTGTCAATTGCAGTTATTTCACCTGGAGCGGCAGCAGCCACATGGGTGAACATTGCTAAGGAAATATCAAAATGATTATTGGAATGAGAGCCCCAAGTATAACCCCACTCATGACAAAGCTGTGCTACTTTAACCGAGCCCTCCATTGTCCAGAAGTGCGGATCTGCCAATGGAATATCAACCGATTGCAAGCTATGCGCGTGGCCAAATTGCCGCCAATCTGTTGCCACCATGTTAGTAGCTGTTTTCACCCCTGTACGGCGTTTAAATTCAGCCATTATTTCTCGTGATGAAAAGCCATTTTCAGCACCACATGGGTCCTCGGCGTATGCAAGAAGATGTCCACGATTTTTCATCACGCTAACCGCTTCCTCCAGTGTCCAACCACCATTTGGGTCAAGCGTAATTCTAGCATTAGGGAATCTTTTAACCAAAGC
>DAMDNS010000367.1:0-3517 GCA_032083605.1 Ureibacillus sp. | reverse complement strand
TTTCAGATTGTTTAAGGCAGTTAAAAAAACATCGGATTGAATTGCAGATAAAAAAATTGCTTCATGATTCACAAGAAGCGGAAAAAATGCATGAACATAAACGTGCACTTGAAATCGCTCAAGCAATCATACAATTGAGGAAATCATTATCGACAATTTAAACCGATTTGCGTTGTTAGAAGGAGGAAGGTTTATGGCGGACAAGTCAGAACAATCAAAAGAAATTGTCAATGGACAGACAATTGATGAGGTTAAAACACTTTTACAAGAAAAAGCAAAAAAATCAAATGAAATTTCTATGCAAGAAATTTCAAGCAAGCTCACTCCATTTGAATTAGAAAATGAAGAAATTTTCCATTTCGCTGAGGATATTGAAAAAAGTTTTGGTATTGAAGTAGATGGAAAAGAAGAGTTTGAAGAAGAAGTTTTAGCAAAACAAGAAGAGAGCGAAGAAGCGTTTGATTTAAATGACTTAAGTGTTCCTCCTGGCGTAAAGATTAATGACCCTGTTCGAATGTACTTAAAAGAAATTGGTCGAGTAGATTTACTTTCTGCTGAAGAAGAGATCAAGCTTGCAGAGCGTATCGAAAACGGTGATGAAGAGGCACGTAAACGTTTAGCTGAAGCAAACCTGCGTTTAGTAGTTTCCATTGCCAAACGTTATGTTGGTCGTGGTATGCTTTTCCTGGACTTAATCCAAGAAGGAAATATGGGGCTTATTAAAGCAGTTGAGAAATTTGATTACCGTAAAGGATTTAAATTTTCTACTTATGCAACTTGGTGGATTCGCCAAGCAATTACTCGTGCTATTGCTGACCAAGCACGTACAATCCGTATTCCGGTTCATATGGTTGAAACAATTAATAAATTAATTCGTGTACAAAGACAATTATTACAAGACTTGGGACGTGAACCATCTCCAGAGGAAATTGGAGAGGAAATGGATTTAACACCGGAAAAAGTACGTGAAATCCTTAAAATTGCTCAAGAGCCTGTTTCTTTAGAGACGCCAATTGGTGAAGAGGACGATTCGCATTTAGGTGATTTCATCGAGGACCATGAAGCACAATCACCATCTGATCATGCTGCATACGAATTATTAAAAGAGCAGTTGGAAGATGTACTTGATACATTAACAGATCGTGAAGAAAATGTCCTTCGTTTACGTTTTGGTTTAGACGATGGTCGTACACGCACGCTTGAAGAAGTAGGGAAGGTTTTCGGAGTAACACGTGAGCGTATCCGTCAAATTGAAGCAAAAGCACTAAGAAAGCTTCGACACCCTTCTAGAAGTAAACGTCTAAAAGACTTCCTTGAATAAATTGAAAATCATTTTAACTTCAGTTGAAGTTATTTAAATAAATTTTTAATATACTGCATAAGGCATCCTAATTGGAAGGATGCCTTTTTGCGTGAATGGGAATCATTTGCGATTTACCATGTCCTCCACACGAAAAATAAGATAAAATAAAACCATACATAATTATTCAACAAATCTGGAGACAAACATTTATGGCCAATTCAAAGAAAAAAATTATTTTAAATGAAATATTATTTTGGAAGCAAAATAAGCTATTACCCGATCACTATTGTGATTTTTTAATGACCCTCTATTCGGAAGGAAATGAAATCGAGGTAGAAGACGAAATAAGTCACAAAAAATCTATAATCGCTAAACAAAAACAAAATAATATGTTGTTGATTGCGTTTATTTCAATCATCTCAATTTCCTTATTAGCAACCCTTTTTATGATTTCGGAAATAGCATGGCTGGTCGGAGCAGGGGTTGGCATAATAGCAATAGTGCTTATGGTTATCGCTTATCGTTTTGCAAAGAAAAAAGAGATCATGGCACCTGTTTTACATATTGCCTCCGCATTATTATTGTTTGGGGTCTCAGTTAAAATGAGTATACAATATTTTCCTGAAAATCAATTTGTTTTATATGGATTACTAATCCTTAATTGCTTAATGTGGTTCTTTACAGGATATAAGTTCAAGTTAATGTACTTTACCGTATCTGGTGCAGTAGGATTATTATTTTTAATTGGATATCAAATTGTTACATTGCAATAGTATCTCATTTCCTGGAGATACTATTTTTTATAGATGCAATAACCAACACCTTGAAAAGAGAAAATTCTATAACCTATATTCGAATATATGGCAAGAATGAAAGATAATCTAAGTGAGGTGGGGGAATGGCTTAACACATTTTACTGATGAGGTATCTGCACCTGTTGTAAACGGAAGAGATTGCTCAAAAACATTTACGATCGTGGTGTTTAAACAGCTTGCAGATATGGGTATCATGAAATTGCACAAGCAGTAATTGATAGGGTTGTTGTCTACCCAAATAATGAAGGAAACGGACAAAGCAATTTAAGAAAGCATGATCGATTGCTAAATAGATCTCTTTCGCGATTGCAGCAAAATTGCTGATAAGGCAATACAAATTCATAACAGTTATGGGTATATGAAAGAGTAGGAAGTGGAAAGATACCTAAGAGACGAAAATATTAAAAATTTGTAAAGAAAATCAGAAGTACACAACTACTCATTGCGAGATACATCTTATAACAAGACCAGATAATTGTCGAATTTGTGTCAAGCCTAGTAAAAGTTGCCGTTTAGGTCTTTTCGTTTTTCAAATAATGCAGTACAATAATTATTGTTGACTAGATTCTATATTAATAGATGTAGAAAAATTAAACTTAAGGGAGGGTATCCTAATGAAAAACAATCCTATTATTCCTTATATTCTAATTATGGCATTCGGTATTGGACTTATTTTCTTTATGTCATTAGAAGGTGCAGGAAATAAAGAAGAAATCGCAGCTGAGCATGGTGAAGAAGGCGGTGCTACTGAAGAAGGCGCAACTGCTTCTGAAGGTGCTGGCGGTGAAGAATTAGTAAGCGCTTGTATCGGTTGTCACGGTGGTGACTTAACTGGTGGTATGGGACCAAAAATTGCTGGTTTAGAAGCTGAGCATATCGTTGACGTTTTAACAAACGGTATTGAAGGTTCTCCAATGACTCCAGGTTTAAAAACTGGAGCAGAAGCAGAGGCAATTGCTGAATACATTTCTTCATTAGAATAATAATGAAAACTAGAGGCTACCTTATAAGCGCTACTTATAAGGTAGCCCTTTTATCTTTTAAAGGAGCTTCTTCCTATCAATTGCCTTTTGGGACAAGCCCTTTAAATTTATATATAATAATACATAGAAATAAGAATAAAGGCGGTTTGCTTACATGAACGCACAAAAATTATCCAAACGATTAGAAACAGTCGCATCCTTTGTTCCAACAGGTGCATTTGTCGCAGATATAGGGAGTGACCATGCGTACTTACCATGCTATTTAGTGCATAATGGGATCGTGAACAAAGCGATTGCAGGTGAAGTGGTAAAGGGTCCTTATGAATCTGCCGTTAGACAGGTGAAATTAGAGGGGCTAGAAGGCAATATAACAGTTCGACTAGCTGATGGTTTAAAAGCTGTTGAAGAAACTGACG
>DAMDNS010000366.1:0-3517 GCA_032083605.1 Ureibacillus sp. | reverse complement strand
CACAAGTACCAATGATTTGCAGGTGCACGGATGGTTAATGAAGCCGGCTACATTTGAAGAAAACAAGAAGTATCCTTTAATCGTAGAAATACATGGCGGGCCACATACAATGTACGCAAACTCGTTCTTCCATGAGCTTCAATTGCTTGCGGCACAAGGCTACGGTGTTTTATATGTAAACCCACGCGGCAGTCATGGATATAGCCAGGACTTTGTAAACGGTGTGAGAGGAGATTACGGCGGCGGTGATTACGAGGATATCATGGCAGGACTTGACTATGTTCTAGCAGAAGAGTCCTGGATTGATGTGGATCGCCTTGGGGTAACAGGAGGAAGCTATGGAGGCTTCATGACAAACTGGATTGTCGGCCATACAAATCGTTTCAAAGCAGCGGTTACACAACGCAGTATTTCCAACTGGACCAGCTTCTTCGGAGTTTCCGATATCGGCTATTATTTCACGCCATGGCAAATCGGGACAGATATGCTGGATCCAGAAAAGCTTTGGGAGCACTCGCCGTTGAAATATGCAAAAAATATCGAAACACCACTATTAATCCTGCATAGTGAACTGGATTTCCGTTGCCCAATAGAACAGGCAGAGCAGCTATATATCACGCTCAAATCAATGGGAAAAGAGACAAGCTTTGTTCGCTTCCAGGACAATAATCACAATTTATCCCGTACAGGAACACCGAATTTACGAATTGAACGTTTAGATCAAATGGTGTCATGGTTTGGACAATATTTAGTATAAAATCTGAATTTTTACTAAAATGTCCATTCCCAACAGTGACAACTTAATGCTATATCTTGTAAAATGAAAGAGTAAAGGTTAGTAAACTGATTGGATTATATAGAATTTAAAGAAATTAGAAATGAGGGTTTTAAGATGCAAAAAATGAACGTTGAAAGCTTTAATTTAGACCATACAAAGGTTGCAGCACCTTATGTCCGACTTGCTGGAGTGAAGGAAGGGCAAAATGGCGATGTTGTTCGCAAATATGATGTTCGCTTCAAACAACCAAATATTGAGCATATGAAAATGGACGCCCTTCATTCGATTGAGCACTTAATGGCAGAAAATATTCGCAACCATACCGACTTTGTAGTGGATATGAGTCCAATGGGATGCCAAACAGGCTTTTATCTAACAATGATCAATCATGATGATTATGAAGAAGTATTAACAATTTTAGAAAATACATTAAAAGACGTTGTAAAAGCAACCGAAGTACCAGCTTGCAACGAAGTTCAATGCGGCTGGGCTGCAAACCACAGCTTGGAAGGCGCAAAAGAATTAGCAGCGGAAATGCTGGAAAAACGCAATGAATGGTCAACAATTTTTAAAGAAGATTAAAATACCCATTACGGGAGGTAGCCTAAGTTTGATAATGGGTTCTCTCTAGACGTACAAAAAAGAATATCTCAACGAAAATAGGGTGTGAAATCGCAGCGATTTCTCATCCTATTTTTTATTTGAGTATGTCTGAAAGATAAACGGAAAATTTCCGTTTAAATTAAAAAATCCCCATATTTCCCTTTAAATAAAGGTTATATTTCCGTTTATGGTGCCTAAATCGTTGTATTTTCTCTTATTTAGAGCAGTTAATCGGAAAATCTCCGTTTATATCTGCTTCTTAAGCCTCCTCTATATACATTAGACGGAAATTCTCCGGCTAAAATTCGTATACCCAAACAAAAACTAACCATAATTCCGAACAGTCTTGATTTTAAAAGGTTTAACAAATACAAGCGCATAGCGAACTCCATTATGGATTATCACGCTTGTTCTTAAGGTGATTAACCCATTTTTCAACTTTTGCAATGCTAAAAAGAAAACAGTTGGAATCCAATAATATTTAACAATAATTAAAATGCTTCTTTAAACACGTCGTTCATTCCTTCATCTTACTAAAGTTCTCTTTTTCGAGTTTGTTTGTTATAATCATGCAGGAGAAATTTAGAAAATGAGAATTTGATGTGAGCGAGGAAATATATGAGTGAAATTAAGAAGAATAATGTAACAAATTCTACAAAAGATATTATACAGGAATACATTTATGTACTTCTTGGAGCAGCAGTTATAGCATTTGGATTTAATGCATTTTTATTCCCCAATCAAGTAGCTTCCGGAGGCGTTAGTGGGATAAGTACCATTTTAAATGGTGTTTTTGGATGGAATGCTGGTATTGTTCAATATGCTTTTAATATTCCGCTGTTTATTTCAGGTGTTTTAGTATTGGGCAAGAACTTCGGATTAAAATCGTTCGTAGGGACACTGGCGCTGCCCTTCTTTGTTATAGTCTTCGCCAATATCGGAGCTTTAACTGACAATGCACTATTAGCAGCACTTTTTGGTGGAATTATTGTCGGGTTGGGTATTGGTTTAGTATTTAAAGGGAATGCTTCTACTGGTGGTACCGATTTACTGGCCCAAATTATTACCAAATATACAGGGCTTACATTAGGCACGAGTGTTCTTTTGATCGACGGTATTATCGCTATCAGCGCGGCATTAGTATTCGATTTGGAAAAGGGTTTATATGCCTTGATCGGACTTTTTGTAACAACCAAAACAATTGACATCGTTCAGTTAGGTTTTAGTCAATCAAAAATGGTGTATATTATTTCTAATAAGCAGGATGAAATAAGAGATGCCATTTACGCCGATATTGACCGCGGTGTTACAAAAGTGCCTGCTTTTGGCGGATATACCGGCGAGGAACGTCTTATGCTTATGGTAGTAGTGTACCAATCAGAATTCACAAAGCTGAAACAAATCATTAAAACAGTTGACCCGGCTGCGTTTGTCATTGTTTCTGATGCTTATGAGGTGCTGGGTGAAGGTTTCAAAAGAGTATAATTTTGTTATACTTACCAATGTAAACCGTATTAAATTTTAACTATTTTTGGAGGGGTTCAAAAATGAAAAAAGCATGGTTAGCACTAATATTCGGGTCAGCATTATTCTTGGCTGCTTGTGGCGGCGGTGATGATGAAGCAACAGACACTGACACAGCTACGGAAGATACTGCAACGGAAGACACAACAGATTCAGGTACAGGTGATACTGCTGGTGGTGCAGATGCTGGACAAGGTGAAGAAATTGTTAAATCAAATTGTATTTCCTGTCACGGCGGTAATTTAGAAGGTATGGGGAATACGCCTTCATTAGCGGATGTTGGTAGCCGCCTTTCTGAAGAAGAGATTCATGATGTAATCTTAAATGGTCGCGGTGGCATGCCTGGTGGTTTACTACAAGGCGAAGATGCTGAAGCAGCTGCTGCATGGTTATCTCAACAACAATAATTTAAAATTTATCAAAGACAAAGTCATTTTATGTGGCTTTGTCTTTTTTGATGGAAGTTTCCGCATAAAGCGCACATCAAAAAAATCAATCTTTTGTATTACCAATAAATACATAATATGCATCGCCACACACATAAATTAAAAACAGATGTCTTTAGCCTAAAATTTAATCATTAAGAATATCATTCTAGCAGAAAGAAAATTT
>DAMDNS010000365.1:0-3536 GCA_032083605.1 Ureibacillus sp. | reverse complement strand
TTCTTTCTAATGTAAATCTAGCAGCAGTCTTATCCTACTAGAGAAAGGGTATATTCGCAACTCGCCTTCCATTATACTTTCTTGATATAAAACGTTAATACATCTTCATTTTCAGTTAGGTCTATAATTGTATGTCCTGCCGCTTTCACCCAGGCAGGCATATCAGCTAATGCCCCTTTATCGGTTACATGAACCTCCAAGATTTGTCCTGATTCCAGTGTATCCATCGCCCTTTTCGTGTAAACAATCGGCATCGGGCAAGATAATCCTTTTGCATCTACCATTGTTGTTGATTCCATTAACAACGATCTCCTTACTTCTCTTATTTTATAGAATGAACATACATTAAACTGTCCCTTTACAGAAACTCAATATAATTTTAAAAAATTGAAATACAATTAGGTAGAGTAGTGTAGGCAATTTAAAATTGAAACCCAACTTTGATTGTTCTTATTTCCCCTATCGAACTGCACAGCGATTCGGTCCAATTTCCATTTCGATCTGCTCTTCCGAACCAGGTGTAATTTTCCCCATGTTAACTTCTCGGATTTGTTGATAAGCATTTGGTTGCGGAGGTAGGTTATTTGTTACTGCAAGAGTGAATTCTTGCTCGCTATCGATATTCAGACCATGGTTTTCTGCAAATAAGTCACCTAAACGTTTTGCAACTGTCCCATCTTCATTTAACTCATCAACAATCATAAAGTGTGCTGGTAAAACTGTTAAATCTACTGCAAGTTCACGATACCGGCGATATAGAGTCTCGCGTAAATCCGGCACCCAGTCCTGCGCAAGGCCCGCTAAGTCGGGTCTACCAATTGAATCGATAAATAAAATATCCCCAGTTAAAAGATACTTTCCATCAATAATGAATGATGTTGAACCAATTGTATGACCTGGTGAATAAAGAGATCCTACTTCAATCTCGGATGCGCCGATTGTAATTTTAAGATCATTTTCAATTGGCGTGTAATTAAATACTACTTCTTCAGCATCTTTTGCAGACAAGTAGTAGGTTGCACCTGTTGCTTCCGCTATTTGACGGCCCCCTGAAATGTGATCTGCATGCAAGTGTGTATCAAGAACATGTTTGATTTCTGCATTTTTTGCTTTTGCAAATTCAGTAAATACATCAGTGAAACGAACAGCATCGATAACTGCCGCTTCCCCGTCAGAAACCACCATATAGGAAAGACAGCCTTTTCCTAAACGTACAAACTGATAAAGCTCTCCGCCACCAGATAAGTCACCCACTTTTATTGGCTCTAAATAGGAGCTCCATGATTTCATACCACCTTCAAGATAATGTACATCTCGCCCTGCTTCTGAAATCATGTCAGCAATCATTAGTGAAGAACCTTCCTTCGCACACACAACTATTACTTCCCGATCCACCGGGATTTTCGGTAAGATGTCTTCTACACCATCCAATAATTCAAAGTATGGAATATTTAAATAATCGAATTGCTGCCCTTCGATTTTCCAATCTATAAATGCGTCTTGGTTGCGAACATCTAAAATAAATAAATCTTGTTTTTCTATTACTTTGCGAGCAACCTGTGCTGCCGTCATTTTTGTTACAGTCATACATCAATTACCCCCATAGGTATTATTTCTTTCATTTTTTTTGGAAGGGAAAGCCCCTTCCACTTAATAGTTAAAATTTAGAATGTCAACGTTGGAGATGCATCCTTGGCAAATTCCAGGAAAGTCACGGCCCCACCAACTTCGATGCCATCAACGAAGTCATCCGTTGTTAAACCCATTACATCCATCGTCATTTGGCAACCAATAAATTTAACTCCCAGCTCTTGCGCCATTTCTACCATTTGAGGGATGCTTGGTACGTTTGCTTTTGCAAAACCTTCAGCAAAATGCTCTCGCCCCTCTGGCATTGGCAATTGTTGCATTGCTTGTTTATGAATTAAATTTAACCCTTCAAACGTAAAGAAGATGGCTACCTCTTTTTCTGTTGCCGCTGCTGCCGTTGCAATGTTAAATACTTTATAAGCATCAAATAAACTACCATTACTTGCGATAATCGCTACTTTGTTAGACATGTTAAAATTCCTCCATTTAATTTGAATTTATATTTTTTGTTCTAGATCTCCAGCCCAAGAACCCATTCCTGGCAATACATTATAAATCTTTGCAAATCCATTTCCCGCTAATTTATGCGCTGCTAGATCACTTCTTCTTCCCGTCCGGCAGATTACATAAATTTCCTGATTCTGATCCAATTCATCCAAGCGCATTTCTAATTCACCCATTGGAATCGATTTTGCCCCTTCAATGTGACCAAATGCGAACTCGGCTTCTTCCCGAACATCCAAAATAAGTCCACCACTTTTTGCAGCTTTCTCGATTACTTCATCATTGGAAATTGTATGCTCAAATGTTTTTACTTCAATCTCTTCATCACCACATTTACGGATGTAATGAACCAATATATTATTTTCTTCAACTGTTCCAATATATTGATGGCCAACACTTTCAGCCCACGCCTTCAAGTCGGCTTTGGACCCCTTATCAGTTGCCTGAACTTCCAAAATTTGACCATCCTGAAGCCCAGTCATTGCTTTTTTCGTTTTAACAATTGGCATTGGACAAGCCAAGCCTTTTGCGTCTAATTGAATATCTGCTTTAATTGACAAATCTCACAGCTCCTTCTATACCTGGTGGGGTATTATTCGTTTTAAAAAAATAATAGCTATTCAACCTTACCTTCCCAGGACAGCATTCCACCTGCCATATTGGTTACATCAAAACCCTGGCTTTGTAAATAATTAGTTGCTTGGCCACTTCTTCCACCTGAACGGCAAACCATAATATAGGATTTGTTTTTATCAAGCTCTGCGTATGAAAATTCCAGTAATCCAAGTGGAATATGCGTAATGCCGGGAATATGTCCGGCCTGCACTTCATCCATTTCACGCACATCAATTAAATTTAATTTTTCTCCATTTTCTAGTCTTTGCTGAACTTCCTTAGCAGTAATCTCTTTCATCTTAAAGCCCCCTAATTTAATTTTCCCATGCATTCATGCCACCACGGACATTTGTTATATTCTCATAGCCGATTTTTTTTAACTGTTTACAGGCCTGTGCACTTCTCATCCCACTTTGACAAATCACTATAACCTCCTTATCCTTTGGCAGTTTTGATAAATCAGATCCTAATGGGATATTTTTAAACTGATGAATATTTCGAGATTTATATTCACCAGGTGTCCTTACATCAACGAATACCTTATCTTGATCGTTCAATATACCTTTTAGGGTATCTGTTGAAATTGTTTTTACCCCTTTCACCGGCTTCAACCGCCAAGCTACAAAGGCAATAGCTAGTATTATTATTATCCAGAATTCCATCAGGCTCTCCTCCTATACCGCACGGGGTATATTTTTCTTTAAAATAAAAAGTCAGTTAAAAAATTAACGACTTTTTACAAATAGCTTAACTGCTTCTTGAACGGATTCATTTAATGCTTCTTCATCACCATTGGCATTTTGGATACATTCAATTAAATTTTGGCT
>DAMDNS010000364.1:0-3538 GCA_032083605.1 Ureibacillus sp. | reverse complement strand
AATATATTCTTCTGGTATAGTGAAATCATTATCTGCCACATAAGTATCAACCACAGCTTTAGTTGATGCCTGACCTGGTGGGCTTAACAAAGGTGTTTCCGTACTGATTGGAGTATCAAGCTTTACCGTTTGCGGCTCCCAGAAGCGAGAGAACCATTCAGCATAAAATTTGTCTGTTAGCACAATTTCACCATTTTCAATATTGTATTGCTCACCTTCATAGCCGATTAAATCCAGCTTCATCCCTTCAGGACTCGCCAAGAAATCTAAAATTTCAAAGGCAATATTTTTATTTGGTGATTGTGACGAAATCGCAAGTCCACGAGGCTCTTTTGTTACACTAGTCGCTGCATAGCCCGATGAAACACCTTTTGCGCTAGGAAGCACTGTTAACTCTGCACTCTCGCCATTTACTGCGACCGTACGAGAATTATATAGATCAATTACTTTACCATTCGTACCGACAATAACCCCTGCTTTGTTCGTATAGAAATCATCTTCCTTAACATCCCATTGCTTTGTTAAATATTGATTATCTAATAAGCCTGCTGCGTAAAGCTCCGCATAGAATGATAGTTTTTCTTTTTCAGCATCTGACACTTTTTTGTACACATACCCACCATCGCCAGCCTCTAACCATGTAGAGGTTACGCCAAAAGCCCTGTTGAAGATAAAGTCTAATTCCGCAATGTCGCCTGCTACAGTAATTCCGTATTCCGATAATCCTTTATCGACCATCTCCTGGAAGAAGGCTTTGTAGTTTTCAGGAGTCGGATCTGCCAATAAACTTTCAGAGGTTGCAAGCTGCTCCAAAAAGTCGGTGCGCACAACCGGCACCTTATGATTGATCGGCTTTACCCATAATAAATATGGATAGTTATCCAAACGCGTGACATTATGTTCATATAAAATATCCTTTAAATATTCAGACCCCTCGATATATGCCGTTAAATCCTCCAGCAAACCTTGAGAAGCAATTTGTTCGTCACTACCCTGGAAGTAAATAATATCCGGAATCTCGCCGCTATAAAGCAGTAAATTTAATTTTTCTGCATAATCCCCCTGGGCAATTTCAACAATATTAAACTCTACATCCAGATCTCGGTATTCCTTTAGTGCGGCTTCAAGTGCATCAAAGTATTTTACCGAGGCTTCATTTGAAGGACCGTCATCCTTATACGCAATAGTAAGAACTGTTTTTCCATCCTCCGTTACTTCCGGTTCAACAGCCTCTTCCTCTTCTTTGTCGCTGCAGGCAACCAAAAATACAGAGAGCACCCCTAACAACAGTAACCAACCTAACTTCTTCATCCTTAACCCCCCACTTTTTCTATTTTTTATCCCGTATTAACGGGCAGTGAACTTCATCTTAGATGAATGCGCAAGCTGAGGTAGATTCACTTTATTCCTTCACTCCACCATCCATCGTCCCCTTTGTAAAATATTTAAGGATGAGCGGATAAAGTAATAACATTGGAATAACTGCAACCACAATCGTCGCTGATTGCAAAGAGCCAAAATCAAGGGTAGCCAATAATTCCGGGGTCATCCCCTCCACTCCCTTTAATAGCGTCGTATTGTCTTGTGTTACAACAAATTGCCGCAAGACTACTTGAAGCGGCCATTTGTTTGGATCGGATAGGTAAATTGTGGCGCGGAAATATTCATTCCAATGGTATACCCCATAGAATAGGGCTAATGTTGCCAACGCAGGCTTTGAAAGCGGCAGCATTATTCTCGTGAAAATACGGAAATGCCCCGCCCCATCGATTCGGGCAGCCTCCAATATACTATTTGGCACCTCTTGGAAGAATCGCATCAAAATGAATAAATAATACACATTAATGGCTTTATATAAAATAACGGCCGTATAGGAATTTAATAGATGCAAGTCCTTCATTAGCAAATATTCCGTGATCATGGAAGGCTCAAATACCATAATCGCAATCAGTACAACCAGTACAATGCGCTTCCCGACAAATTCAGTCCTAGCTAAAACATAGGCCGTAATCGCTGTTAAAAACAGATTTAAACAGGTCCCCACTATGGTAATAAATACGGAGTTAAAAATGCTCTTTAAAATAAGTGGATTGGACATGATAATCTCAAAGTTTATTAGTGAAAATCCTTTTGGCAGAACACCTAGTCCCGATAATTCATTGACTCTACCAGGATCTGATAGAGACATTGCCAGAATATTTAATAGAGGAATCAAGATTGCCAACGAGAAGAAAAATAGAATCAATTGAATAATTGTCTTTGTCATGCTAAATTGCTTCATCTCAATCCCCCTTACCATACGCCTTTTCCGGTTAAGCGCTTCGATAGGAAATGCGTCCCTAATATCAATACCAATCCAATGGCACCTTTAAATAGACTTGCTGCTGTCGCATAGGAATATTGGCCATTTAAAATCCCGATTCGATACACATACGTATCTAAAATATCGATAACACTCAAGACCGAATCATTCATTAGATTAAATACTTGGTCAAAGCCTGCACTCATGAAGAAACCCAGGTTTAATATAAATAATGTCACAACTGTACTCATCAGAGCCGGGATTGTAATATAGCGCATTTGTTGAAGAGTAGAGGCCCCATCGATTCGGGCAGCCTCATAAAGAGAGGGATTGATTTTTAAAATGGCTGCCAAATACAAAATGGAATCCCATCCCGCACTTCTCCACATTTCTGAATATACAAGCACCCATCTGATATGCTCCTTACTTGTCATATAATCTAATGACGGTAATTGGAAGAAGTTTCGGATGGCATTGACCCCTCCATCAACCGGGTCAAGGAAGGTAATCCAGATCCCGGCAATTACCACCCACGAGAGAAAATGCGGCAAATAGGAAACGGATTGAACATATTTTCGGAATGGCCCAAAGCGCATCTCGTTTACTAAAAGAGAGACGAGAATTGGAATCGGGAATATAAAAATGATTTTCATCGTACTGATGATGATAGTATTCATTAAGACATCCTTAAAGGCTGGCGAACTAAAGAGCTGGTGAAAATGATTCATGCCAACCCAGACATTTTCGCCTATGATTCGATAATCTTGAAAAGCTAGCTTCATATTGATGATAGGTATAATATGAAAGATGATAAAGTAGAGCATTCCAGGGAGCAGCATTACATACAGAATCCAGCTTTCTCGAATACGTTTTAAGCTGTTTTTCATTCTCATCTCCTCGCCCCTTTCTCTTTTGACTGTTCCTCCTAAATTTCCAGATTCAGCAGCGGGGCATGCTGCTGGGCACCATACACATCCCGATCACCCGGACTGCCGGAGGAAATTTTTCTCGCAATAGTAATTTTTATGCCAAGTGCTTGATCGAAATAAACAAGATGATGAATGTCTTCGAGATTCAATTTATAGAGTGCAGCAATCTTCTCCTTTGTAATGACCCCTGAATTTTTTACTTCCTCATAGAAATCCCTATTATCAAACAAGATATCTAGGGTAATTTCAAATGGACCGGCATTTTTACTGCGAAGAATCCTTGCTTTTTCAACTAATTTGACCATAA
>DAMDNS010000363.1:0-3541 GCA_032083605.1 Ureibacillus sp. | reverse complement strand
CCCAAAAGCGACCGAATCAACATCGGAAGGTAATCGAGAAGGGATCTCGATGCCCAAAAGCGACCGAATCAACATCGGAAGGTAATCAAGAAGGGATCTCGATGCCCGAAAGCGACCAAATCAACATCGGAAGGTAATCGAGAAGGGATCTCGATGCCCGAAAGCGACCGAATCAACATCGGAAGGTAATCGAGAAGGGAATTCGATGCCCGAAAGCGACCGAATCAACATCGGAAGGTAATCAAGAAGAGATCTCGATGCCCAAAAGCGACCGAATCAACATCGGAAGGTAATCGAGAAGGGATCTCGATGCCCGAAAGCAACCGAATCAACATCGGAAGGTAATCGAGAAGGGATCTCGATGCCCGAAAGCGACCGAATCAACATCGGAAGGTAATCGAGAAGGGATCTTGATGCCCCGAAAAGCATTATGAAGAGCAGGAAAGGGCAACGAGAACAAGCCTCGATGCCCTTCACTAGTCTATTTGGAAATTTAAATCAACCTAATGGCCCTTTAGCTCCTGGCCAACAGCCATTTAACCTTAAATTCATTTGCTGGAAGGGGGCGACTATAATAGTAGCCTTGCGCAAAATCGCATCCACTTACATTTAAAAAGTGTGTTTCTTCGGCTCCCTCGACTCCTTCAGCGATGACTTTTAAACTGAGCTGCTTGGCTATGGCGATAATTGTATTGATTATCGCTTTGTTTTCATCGTCTTGATGCATCTCCATTACAAAGGATTTATCGATCTTCAATGAATCAAGAGGGTACTTATTTAGGTAACTTAGGGATGAGTAGCCTGTACCAAAGTCATCCATTGAAAGACTAATACCGAGCGCTTTTAATCTATTTAGATTTACAATCAGGGAGTCTGCATACATGGCAATGCTCTCGGTAATTTCCAATACAATATAGCTTGCATCAATTGCCGCATGAGCTAATGCGTCTCTTACAGTTTCCACAAAGCTAGGATCAAGCAATTGTCTTACCGACACATTAATGCTTGTTTTTATCGGCTTGAATCCTTCTAGCTGCCATTTTGCATTTTGTTGAATCGCTGTATTTAGTACCCACTTCCCAATAGGTATAATTATGCCGGTTTCTTCTGCAACCGCAATAAACTCTTCCGGAGAAACACGTCCCAGTGTTGGGTTATTCCATCTTAAGAGAGATTCCATTGCTATAATCTCATTGGTTTTCAGGTCTATGATTGGTTGATAGTGAAGTTCGAATTCTCCATAATCGAGTGCAGTGCGTAATTGTTTTTCAATCATCATTTTTCTATAGAAATTTTTCTGCATCTCTGAAGTGAATAATTGATGATTGTTTTTTCCTTTTTCTTTCACATGGTACATAGCAGTGTCAGCATGCTTGATCAAAGTATTTGCATCATCTCCGTCATTAGGGAAAATGCTGATTCCTATACTTGGTGTAATGTAGTATTCACTACCCTCGATTATAAAGCCTGTTTTAAATTGCTCCAATAATTCATTGGCAAAGCTTTCGCTAGCTGCTGCATTATAATGCGGAAGTATAATCGTGAATTCATCACCACCAAGGCGATAGATATTGGCAGATGGATGGGTTGATTTTAGTAATCTTTTGATTCGACTAGACACTTCAATTAGGAGAAGGTCCCCAACATCGTGGCCCATGGTATCATTGATGTATTTAAATCGGTCTAAATCTAAAAACATAATGGCACTTTGATACGTTTCAGTTTTTGCTTTTTCCAGAAGCCTTGTTAAATCCTCATTGAACATTCTTCGGTTTGGTAAATCTGTTAAGGAATCGTGATTAGCATGATATTTGATTTCATCCTCATAATTTTTCCGTTCAGTTATGTCTGTTGAAACTGCAAGGATTGAAGTACTTCCATTCAAATTTATCGGAACTTTAACAGTTTGAAGCCAGATTTTTTCTCCTGTAGCAGAAGTAACGGATTCCTCTCGAATGAAATCCTTTTCCTGCTCATAGGCCTGTTTTTCAAAGGAGCCGTTTCCTCGTATTTCCTCATCTGTTTTCCCGATGATATCTTGAATATCCATTCCTATTAATCTTGCATATGCTTGATTTAACAGTGTATAGCGCCCATTTTCATCGCGAGCATAAATATAATTTGGATTTAGATCTATGACTTGGAATAAAAATTTCTGGTGATCGCATAGCTTTTTGTTCATGGATTTTACTATATCCAGATGCATTCGACTCGAAAGTATTAAGATGGATAAGGCATAGACTAGTAAAGCAACCGAACTAGGATAAAGCTTTGCTGAAGGCAGCATATTTAATGTTCCAATTACATATGCAACGGATGAACAAATACTAAAATAAACTAAAAATGAACGTTCACTTTTCTTTTTCACATTTAAGCTAATTAGGAAACAGGTAGTCATGCTAACTAAAAAAAGAAGAACATTGGAATAAAAAATCCAAGAAAGCTCTCCATAAATAGGGAAGTAAAAAGTATTGGAACCCACGTGTAATAGTTCTAAATCACTGACTCCTTTTTTACTCCACCCAACTATATAAACGAGGAATGCTACCCCATAGAATATTGATAAAGTAGTGCGGTTTACGAAAAGTTGCCAATTTTTTTGTGTATCCTCAGGCAAAATCTCTTGGACAATTGTATACCCAATATGGAAAATCGCTGGCGTAATCATGATCGAACCGAACCTCAAGAGTTTGAAAATGAAGTTAATTGTTTCTTCATTGAAAAGATCATTTGCATATAAAATTGCTACGTCTAATTGCCAAAATGACACCATTAAAAGAAATAAAAATAGTATTTTTGAAAGCTTATATTTTTTAAATAAAAGTAATAGCGTAACGCCAACACATACGGGAATACATGATAATAAAATCAAAAATATAAAAAACATAAAAAAATGTACCTCCTATGCTTGTGACAGTAATAGACAAGCATTATTCCCACTACTTCCGTGAGTAGTGATACATACAGATTCAATAGTCTGATACCTGGTTTCATAAACGATTGGGATATCTTCAAATCCAGCCCCATTTGTTTTGATGGTAGGGGGGATAAATCCATATTCCATCGATATAAGGGATGAAATGATTTGCATTGTGCCCATCGCACCAAATGTATGGCCAAGCATTCCTTTGATTGAAGTAATTGGTACAGCTGAACCAAACGTGCTTTTAAGGATAAAGCGTTCTATTTGGTCATTTGAATCCATCCCGAGAGCTTGACTGTTTATAAAGCTGGGGATAGCTTCACCTAGAGTTTCTTGAAAAACATCCAACATATGGATTCCAGTCTTATCAAAGCTTAATAGTTTTTGTCCTTCATTTCTTGAGACAACCCGTTCAACTTTTCCATATATCCTCTGGTGACGTTCAGCTGCTGATTGTCTTCGCTCTAAAATCACTACCCCAGCTCCTTCAGATAAAACGAAACCATCATGCTCTATAGAAAATGGAACGCCTGATTTTTCGATAGAGTCTTCAGTTGATATAGTTTTTAGTTTTTTAAAGCCGTTGATTGTCCATTGGCCTAATGGCGCATCAGTTCC
>DAMDNS010000362.1:0-3551 GCA_032083605.1 Ureibacillus sp. | reverse complement strand
AATATGAAATATTCAGGAGCTTTTTTAATAAAACAGAAGCCAAGTAGTATTTTATTAGAGCTAAAAAATTGCTAGGAGCCTTGGGTAGGACGTTATGGAAAATAAGAGAAAAGTTGAGTCTAAGAGTCAGACCATGAAATTCATGTGAATGACATAACATCTGTCGCAAATGACAACTTATGTGTCGCGTGACGAAACAGTGTTGTGCAGGCTACAATCTCAGATATTCTATTTAACATAATATACATTATGCGAAATTGGGCATTTCTGCCCAGATTCCTATACTAAGCTACTGATTTAACTGGATTTGGTAGCTCTACGTGTTTAACAACATACTTAGTCGTTTTGCCTGAAGTAACCATTTCAAATGTAATATCTGCTTCCAACGGAAATTTGTGCTGACGTAACAACGTCAAGTTTGTACGGTCTTGCCAGTTAAAAGTCTCACAGGCATTACCAACAGAATTACCTTGAGACTGATCCAATGGAATCAAGCAGTACAAAGCTACATGATCATAATGACGACCATCATCCGTTTTAAAATCAACAGCTTTAGCACCAAGGATGGTTACTTTGTTTTTAAATTGCATCATTGCTACATTCTCCGAGCAGTTATAAGCACATGATCCAGACGCTTTGGATACGCAAGCGGATCAGAGCAAGAAATTAAATTGATGAGTTCTTCAGGTTCGAAGACTTCTTTAAAGATATTGATGTACTTACCGTACTGGTGCTTCAAATTTTTGATAGCGGTATCAAAGTTAATCTGTGCAGTCTTCTGAATTGTCTCAATTCGGGCTGGCTGCATATCTTCAGCAAGAAACTTAAAGCATGGATAAGCAGCGATAAAATATTCACTGGGTGCAAGTAACATATCGAATGGCAGTACACGATCTACAGACTTAAATTCAACCTCAGCACGTTGCCAGTTATCATTCGGATCACCTTCAGCACGACCCTTTTCATATAAACGTAAGAACTTGCCTGATTCACGGCTGCCAATAGTTAGCGTACGACCACGACCATTAGGACGCTTCCAGTTACCTTTATGTTCTATATTTGGAGCACGATTACCACAGCTAAAGCCACCTAGCCCATCCTGCATATTTCCCCAATCAACGTTGATCTGTTTACCTTCAAAGTCATCATGAGCAATATCTACACGCGTCAATTTAGGTCGCTTCGCAAGTGATACAAGAAAGTGATAAAGCCTTAATTCCCAACCTGATTTAGCAAAGTTACAACCTCTACCATTGATCATGATTAGAACAGTATTTCTCTGGCCACCAATACAGATAAAACCGAAGTCTTCACCTAGCACATAGCTTTCATCATAGAAATTTAGGCCCTTATGACGACACGAACTGGTTGTAAATCCAAATATATGCTCCAGGTGAATATCAAGAGCATCAACAGCAGCAGTAAAACGATGAGATTCTGTAATGAACTCATCTTCCTGCCAGAACTTATCCCCCATTGTTTCTATGCCAATGGTGAAGTTAACCCAATCAATAACAGCAATTTCATTGTCAGCAGGCATGCGGAATTCAACATGCTTTACACCATCATTAGTCATAAGCATGTGAGTTGATGGAATTGTATATAGTTCATGCCGCTGGAACGGGAGATCAGCATCTTGAGGCTGCGTATCAGAAACCGTTACCCCCATCTTATTAATGGGGGTTTTTAATCCCCCCCGTAATGCAGTGGGGTTTGATTGTTTTTTATACTGACCCATTAGCAAATCCCCATTTCTCTAAAGTTGTTATTCTCAGCACGAATTGAATCACAGTACTCAGCAACTGAAGCTGACTTATAGCCCCACTCCACCATGCACATTTCAAGATGATGCAGAACAGCTTCTGATTCATAAGCAGGATTCCCTGAAATAATCATTTGTACTGCCCTATCGAAAACTATCTTAGAGACGACTTCAAAAGCCTGTTCTTTATCCACTGTAACACCGTTACACGTTACATAATGGATGAACAGTAACACGTTACACCGTTACAAAGCAACACGTAATACAATACACTGTTACAAATTTAAGGAATTTATGATGACTGAAGAATCGAAGGTATACCGCGTTAATCCAATATTTCTAAAACGGATTAAAAAAATATGGTTAGAGACAACAATTGAAACCAAAAAGAAAGTAGAAGAATCTGATGTAGTAAATGCGGTTCTATATAAATTCTTAGATCAAATCAGCGTATCTGATGTAAAAGAATACAGAAGAGAGATTAAAGGGAAAGATGACTAAAATGACTACATTTAGTCTAGATTGGGAAAAAAGATGGGCTTAGCATTATTCTGCTTAATATTTGGTTTTACTGTGGGTTACCTATGGAGAGATTCACAGTCAGAAAAAATTAAAAAAGAAAAAACAAAGGTAAAAAATAGAAATATTTATTTAAGCTACAACGAAAGGCAACGAGCAAAAATATATCATCAGAATGATGCTGAAAGAATAAGAGAACTAAACTTACTCTCTACAAATGAAAGTAAATTCATGAGGTTATTACAATACCAATTCACAGAACATAAAATTATTATTAAAGATAAGAGATTTTATATTGCAGACCAAGATTATTATCCTATTGCTATATTTGAATATCGAGATGGCACAAAAGAATTAAAAGTTAAAGATAATGAAGATGGTATTCCTGTTTTCCTATACAAAGCTATTATCTCAAGTGAATCAATTTCAGAAGATAAATTATCGCTTAATATAGGGTAAAACAAGTTTAATAGCAGTGTACCCTATCCTCTCCCATGCCTCCTTACACTCGTCGAAGCTCCTCGCGTGCGTCGGCATTGTCGATTTCGCATAATGCAGATTGATGTTAAATCACGCCGATTTGCTCTGAAGATAGTTGCAAATCAGCTATGTAACATAATCTGGACTACATTATGCGAAATCAGTCTTAATTAAAAATTGAAGAGTTCTAGGCTTAAATGGCGCACCATTCAGCTCACATAAAAATCTTAAATCACGCAAAATCTTTTGATGTCTGTAATAAGCATCAATATGGGATTTATAAAGTCTCATTGTTCTATCCAGTGGCGATCTTTACCGGCATCTTACATAATGCCAACTCTACAGTAAAAGCAAAAGCGTAATCAGAGGGGGAAATATTCATATTGTCATTGTGTCAGTTCGTAGACACTCACTTAATATTTTTCTTCTAGTGTTCTTCATTGCGTAGCAGATCGATAAGCTTTTTCTGTTAAAAAGCTTATGAGCATCTTAAGATGCTCTATCAGGAAGCTCAGAAAATATTTCGATTAAAGCAAATATAAAAGCAAGAAAAGAAAGAATGAAAAATACCACAGAAAAAGAGGCAATCATTTCAACAAAGTCTTGTTCAAAATAGTGAGCTAAATAACTGCAATAAGTATCAAATAGTTCTCCAATAAAATAAACAAATTGAGAGAGCCAATAGAGAACAAAAGGTATAAGAGCTAAAAGTGAAATAGAGAATATCAAGCCCGCAATAATGTATAAAAAAATTTTCATATTAAGCCCTCTGCTTTAGCTTGCTGATATT
>DAMDNS010000361.1:0-3560 GCA_032083605.1 Ureibacillus sp. | reverse complement strand
GGTACAACCTTGATTGCGATGCTGATTGATCAAAATGACTGTTTAATTGGCCATATTGGGGATAGCAGAGTCTATCATTTTACTTCCGAAACGGTTTCCTTGATAACAAGGGACCACTCTTATGTAAATTTCCTCGTGGAATATGGGGAAATAAGCGAAGAGGAGGCAGCCAATCATCCTCAAAAGAATTTTATCGTGAAGTCTCTTGGAACGGAAAGTACAATAGAGCCTGATTTTTATGACCTGCAATTAGAACCGGCATCAAATGTTTTGATCTGTTCGGATGGGTTAAGCAACAAACTGACGACTGAAGAGATGGCAGCTATTTTAACCTTGCCTTTATCCATCGAAGAAAAAGGAAAAAAACTGATACAGTTAGCAAATGATTCGGGTGGAGAAGATAATATTTCAGTGATTTTATTATCAAAAGATGAGGAGGTGTAAAAAATGATTGAAGGAAAAAGAATAAATGATCGCTATAAGATTTTAGACCTTATTGGCGGGGGCGGAATGTCCAATGTGTACTTAGCGCATGATATGATTCTAAATCGGGATGTGGCAGTTAAAGTACTGCGATATGATGCAGCAAATGAAGAAGAATTCCATCGCCGTTTCCAAAGAGAGGCCTTATCCGCTACGAGCCTTACACATCCAAATATTGTGAGTATCTATGATGTCGGTGAAGATCAAGATATGCATTACATCGTGATGGAATATATAAAAGGCAAAACATTAAAACAATACATAAATGAGTTTTCGCCTTTAACGCCTGCCAGAAGTGTTCAAATCATGAAGCAATTGACATCGGCGATTGCTCATGCGCACGAAAACCAAATTATTCACCGAGATATAAAGCCGCAAAATATATTAGTTGATAGTGAAGGTGATGTGAAGGTAACCGATTTCGGGATTGCAACATCACTGACGGCTACGAGCTATACAAAAACAAATTCTGTTATTGGTACGGTACACTACCTATCACCTGAACAAGCCCGTGGAGGGACTGCGACAAATCAATCAGATATTTATGCGCTGGGTATCGTGCTCTATGAATTATTAACAGGTGAACTGCCATTTTCCGGAGAGTCTGCTGTGTCGATTGCGTTAAAGCATTTGCAGACAGAAACGCCATCAGTAAGAGCGTTGGATGCATCGATCCCACAGAGCCTGGAAAATGTAGTTTTAAAGGCGACAGCCAAAAATCCTCTTCATCGCTATTCCTCAGTGGAAGATATGGAGGCGGACCTACAAACAGTTTTATCGCCTAGTCGGAGTAATGAAATGAAATTTGTACCACCGGTGGACGATGATGAAACAAAGGCTATTCCAATTATTAGGGAGCCGCTGCCGATTGGAGAGATAGCCAATACAAAAATTTTATCGCAGACGACAGATAAAATTGAAAAAGTAGAACTGGCTAAAAAGAATAAGAAAAAGAACAAAGCACCAAAAGGTGAAAAAAAGAAAAAAAATCGAGGGAAAATTTGGGGCATCATCATTGCTTCAATCTTGATTATTATTTTGGCCGGGATTTTACTCTTTAATTTATTAAGTCCAAAGCAGGTTGAAATACCGGAGGTGGCTAATTTAGAAGTAGATGAAGCCATTGAAATGCTTGAAACGGCAGGCTTTTCCATTGGAGAAATTAAAGAGAAGCATTCAGAGGAAATAGAAGAAGGTCTTGTGATTGGCACGAATCCAAAAGCAGGTGTAACACGGGTTGAAGGAACAGAAATCGATTTATTTACTAGTCTTGGACAAGAAACAGTTGAAATGGATGATTATGTTGGAAAACAGATCGAACAGGTTACGACTATCCTCGAAAACAGTGAATTCGATTTTGATATTGTAAGCGAAAACTCCGATGATCCGGAAGGAGAAATACTTGCCCAGGAGCCGAGTGCAGGTGAAGAAGTTATTCCTGGTGAAACAACCATTATCTTAACTGTAAGCCAAGGGAAAAGCTATGGCACTGTTGAAAACCTTTCCGGCTATAACAAGGCTGCATTGGAAAGCTATGGACAAAGATCTGGATTTAAAATCGAAATATCTGAAGAATATTCTGATGATGTTCCGGCTGGTGAAGTGATCGAGCAAACGCCTAAAGCAAACAGAAGCTTGGAATTAGGCGGCAAAATTCACGTAGTGGTTTCTCGAGGACCGAAAGAAAAAGCATCCAAGATGTATTTCAAAACCATTGACATTCCTTATGAGCCGATCCAGTTAGGGGACGAACAACAGGTTCGAATCTTTATTCAGGATAAAAACCATACAATGGTAGAGCCTTTTGCTGAATTTACAATAACTGAGGATAAAACTTATAAGATTGAATTAGAAATTACTGAAGATCAGCCAGCGGCATACCGAGTAGAGCGTGATGCAATGAGAATTGCTGAAGAAACGATTCCATATAACAGTGTTGAGGAGTGAAACAATGGCTGAAGGCCAAATCCGTAAGGCGTTAAGTGGTTATTATTATGTTTATTACAACGGGGAATTAGTACAATGTCGTGGACGCGGTGTTTTCCGAAATCGAGGGGAATCACCGCTTGTTGGTGACTTTGTCGACTTTACAAAAGAAGGAGACTCGGATGGAACTATCATGAAAATCCATCCGAGATCAAATGAACTTGTCCGTCCACCTATTGCCAACATTGACCAGGCACTTTTAGTGTTTTCCGTAAAGGAACCAGATTTTAATACGATTTTACTAGACCGCTTTTTAGTTGTTTTAGAGTCCTTTAATGTAGAACCGATTATTTGTTTAACTAAAATGGATTTATTGACTGGAGAAGAAAGAGAGGGCCTGCAAAGCTATATTGATGATTATCAGTCGATTGGTTATGAAATCATTGAAACATATAAAGAGGATTCTTCTTTGATGGAGCGATTGCAGCCCATTTTGAAAGGGAATACCTCTGTTTTGGCAGGACAATCTGGTGTTGGGAAATCCACTTTATTAAATACTTTATTGCCCGAATTACAATTGGAAACAGGTGTTATTTCTCAAAGTCTTGGGCGAGGAAAGCATACAACGCGCCATGTTGAACTTATCGAGGTTTGTGATGGCCTTTTAGCTGACACACCGGGTTTTAGTTCCTTTGATTTTGATACAATCGAAAAAGAAGAGTTAACTTCGTGTTTCCCCGAACTTAGCAGATTGAGTGAAGGCTGCAAATTTAGAGGGTGCCTACATATAAAAGAGCCAAAATGCGCAGTGAAAGAAGCACTTGAAACAGGCGAAGTAAAATCCTATCGTTACGAGCATTATCAACAGTTCTTACAAGAAATTATTGATCGAAAGCCGAGGTATTAGTGATGATTAAAATTGCACCATCGATATTATCAGCAGACTTTGCAAAATTAGGACAAGAAGTGAAAGAGGTTGAAGCAGCAGGGGCCGAGCTTATCCATATTGATGTTATGGATGGCCACTTTGTACCCAATATTACAATGGGGCCAATTGTTGTAGAGGCATTACGACCTGTAACACAATTACCATTAGATGTTCATTTAATGATTGAAAATCCGGATCACTATATCGAACAATTCGCAAAGGC
>DAMDNS010000360.1:0-3565 GCA_032083605.1 Ureibacillus sp. | reverse complement strand
CGCTAATTTTCTTAGAATGTCTACTTATGTCTCCCGGCCTTTTTATTTTATTTCACAATTAGTGCAGGGCAGTTAACGCGCTTCATGACTTTGTGACTGACGCTTCCCAGTACCATTTCCTGTAAACCGTTTAAACCACGACTGCCAATGACAACTAATTCGACCTTTTGTTCATTTGCGTATTTCACGATTTCAGGTCCAGGTATACCGCGTAGAAATGTTACTTTATATGTGCAATTTGAGTCTTTAAGTAATTGCTCTACTTTAGAGATTTTTTTTCGTCGTTCTAGATTTCTTGCCTCACTCGAGCTTGTGTGCAGTACTTCAGATTTAGATTTATCGTAGTCAACCACAAATACTACTTCAACAATTGAGTCTTCAAGGCATGAAGCAATTTTAATCGCTTCTTTTGCAGCGCGGATGGCATTTTCAGAACCATCAGCGGCAAGCAATATATGTTTGTACATCCCGTTACCCTCCTAATGTGATGAAGATAAGCTTTCTAATTTCGAAATGATTTTCTTGCTGGAAGCATCTAGTTCGACGACTTCAACCCGAATTCCTTTTTCTTTTAAAAGGTCTTCTACTTTTACAAGTGCCCCAACACCAGAATCATCCCAAATGCGGCTATTCGAGAAGTCAATTTGAATGCTGTTGCTTTTAAACTCATTATATTTAAAGTAGTCAATAAAAGAGTCTGTTGAGGCAAAGAAAAGTTGCCCGTTCACAAAATAACGATCATTTTCTTGCGTGATTTTCACTGAAGAAATCTTCACTACGAAGAATACGGCACTTAAAATCACTCCAGCAATCACGCCTTTTGAAAGGTCATGCGTCCATACAACAATAACTACCGTTGTAAGCATGACAATAGCATCTGTTCGTGGCGCTTTCACAAGATATTTAAATGAAGTCCAATCAAAGGTCCCGATACATACCATAACCATTATGCCTACTAAAACTGGCATTGGGATTTTAACAACTAAATCTCCAAGAACAAGAATCAAGAACATAAGGAATAATCCGGCGATCAAAGTGGATAATCGTCCTCGTCCACCAGATTTCACATTAATAACGGATTGACCGATCATCGCACAACCAGCCATCCCTCCGAAAAATCCGGTAACAATGTTCGCAATCCCTTGCCCACGTGCTTCTTGGTTTTTATTGCTTTCCGTTCCCGTCATATCATCAACAATTTGAGCTGTTAACAGAGATTCAACTAAACCAACAATGGCAAGTGAGATCGAGAAAGGGAAAATGATTTTGAAGGTTTCAAGATTAAATGGAACATCCGGAATAATAAAGCTCGGTAATGTTTGAGTTATCGTTCCTAAATCACCAATCGTTCTTAGATTGACACCACTGAAAATGGCCACAATCGTTAAACTAACAATGGCAATAAGCGGTGCTGGAATCACTTTTATAAAACGTGGTAATGTATAGACAAGAACTAAAGTAATTCCGACAAAGATATAGGTCATCGTAGAAATACCGATGAAATGCGGAACCTGAGCCATAAAGATTAAAATGGCCAATGAATTTACAAATCCGATCATGACAGCATTCGGTATAAATTTCATTAATTTTGCTATCTTCAGAAATCCAAAAATGATTTGAATGACGCCTGTTAAAAGGGTTGCGGCAAATAAATACTCCAAACCGTAATCTCTGATTAACGGAACCATTACCAGTGCCATTGCACCTGTTGCAGCTGAAATCATTCCTGGACGCCCGCCGGCAAATGCTATAATGACAGCCATAGTAAAGGATGCATATAGACCAACCATTGGGTCAACACCGGCGATGATGGAAAAGGCAATGGCTTCGGGGATAAGTGCAAGGGCGACGACAATACCTGATAAAATATCGCCACGGATATTGCCGAACCATTGTTGTTTTAAACTTTGCATGGAACTCTCCTTTACATAAAAAAATTCTTTGATTATCATAACACTTTCATTCCTAAAAAGGAACCTTTTTGGGAATTGGTTAGGAGTGAAATAAATGATCTACGGGTATGCGCGCCCCTTATATAATGATGAAAATTGCGAGAATCAGGTAAAATACCTTCAAAGCTGTGATAAAGTTTTCCACGAATCACATGGGTCACCGAAAAAAAGGGTGGAATTAGAACGAATGTTAATGTCCTTGCAAGAAGGGGATATCATTCTGGTTGAACGAATGTTTGCTCTTGCCGATACGACACGCCACCTTATGGAGCTACTAAAATTATGTGAAAAAGATGGCGTGACGATTCAATTTATACAAGAGGGGATAGAAAGCAAAGGTGCTTTAGATTTTACATTTACTGAAATGTTGGAGCATCTGCTAATATTCCAGTCGGATATTGTGAAGCAATCGACTATTCTCGGAATCGCCAATGCAAAAGAGCAAGGAAAATCGATTGGACGACCGAAAAAATCAGATGAAAATATTAAAAAGGCAATTGCGATGTACCATTCAGGAAAGTACAGCTTACTTGAGATTAAAAATGTAACCGGTATTAGTAAATCGACGCTTTATCGATATTTGGAGTCGGTGGAAGAAATATAAATCTTAAAGGGAGGTAGTTCGAATGAGCGCTGAATTAGTAGAAAACCTGCAGACAAAGCTTGTTGCATATCGTAGAGAATTGCATGAAAATCCGGAATTGGCTTTTGAGGAATATGAAACAACAAAGCGTATTCGCCATTGGCTAGAAGAAGCGGGCATTACCATTTTAGATTATCCATTAGAGACCGGCTTAGTTGCTGAAATAAAAGGCGGACAAGAAGGGCCGATGATTGCGCTCCGTGCTGATATCGATGCTCTCCCAATAGTGGAACAGTCAGGAGTGGATTTCTCTTCAAAAAATGAAGGAGTTATGCATGCATGTGGTCATGATTTTCATACCTCTTCCATGGTTGGGGCAGCACTTCTACTGCAATCACGCCGTTCAGAGCTAAAGGGAACAGTTCGCATTATTTTTCAGCCTGCCGAAGAGATTGCTCAAGGGGCTGTTTATGTTGCTGAAAGAGGCGTACTAGAAGGGGTTTCAGCCATTTTTGGGATGCATAACAAACCAGAGCTTCCAGTTGGAACGATTGGAGTGCGCTCTGGTTCTTTAATGGCAAGTGTTGACCGTTTTGAATTAGATATTATTGGGGTAGGTGGTCATGCGGGGATTCCGAATGATGCAATCGATCCAATCATAATTGCCGGCCAAATTGTAACGGCATTCCAAAGTATCGTCAGCCGAAATTTAAGCCCTTTCCATAACGCAGTAGTCTCAGTGACAAAGCTTCAATCGGGGAACACTTGGAACGTCATTCCTGAGAAGGCGGAATTGGAAGGAACAGTTCGTACTTTCCAAGAAGAAACGCGTGAAGTAATTGGAGAACGCATGCGAGTGCTTGCCGAAAGCATTGCTGCAGGCTACGGTGCGCAGGCGGAATTTAGATGGTTCTCGTACTTGCCTGTAGTCAATAATGATGATCGCTTTACGGAGATTGCGGCTGAGGCAGCAAGAGCGGCTGGCTATAAAGTGGTAGAAGCTGAACAGATTCCTGCGGGAGAAGACTTC
>DAMDNS010000359.1:0-3572 GCA_032083605.1 Ureibacillus sp. | reverse complement strand
GTCTTTGTTTCTATTATTAAATTTGTAATGCTTCGATTTCCTCTGGTTTGTATGTACCAGTTTTAAGCATTTCAATTTCAAATTTATATGGCGCTTTTTTATTTTTGGCGTCTGGGCCTACCCATGGTGTTTCAAGGATTTTAGGTACATCTTTGAGAGCTTCATGGTGGACAATGGATTTCAATGCTTCAAATCCAATATGACCAAATCCAATATTTTCATGGCGGTCTTTCCCTGCGCCACACACATTTTTACTATCGTTAATGTGTACAACCTTGATGCGGTCAATTCCGATCAGCTGATCAAATTTTGCTAATACCCCATCAAAATCATTAATAAGATCATACCCAGCATCATGCGTATGACAAGTATCAAAGCATACGGATAAACGCTCATTATTTTTGACGCCATCAAAAATTTGAGCAAGCTCCTCGAAGGTTCTACCAACTTCCGAACCCTTACCTGCCATCGTTTCTAAGGCTATTTGCACTGGATGGTCAGCAGATAATACCTCATTCAATCCTTCAATAATCTTTGCAATCCCCGCTTCTACTCCAGCGCCTACATGGGCACCTGGATGTAAAACAATTTGAGTCGCACCAATAGCTGCAGTGCGTTCAATTTCCTTTTGAAGGAAGTCCACTCCTAGGGCAAAGGTTTCTGGTTTTGTCGTGTTTGCAATATTGATAATATATGGTGCATGGACAACAATATTTGAAAGACCGTTTTCTTTCATATGTGCCAGTCCTGCTTCAATATTTAACTCTTCGATTGCTTTACGACGAGTGTTTTGAGGTGCACCTGTATATATCATAAAAGTAGATGCGCCGTATGAAGCTGCTTCTTTACTTGACCCAAGGAGCATTTCTTTCCCACTCATCGAAACGTGTGAACCTAACAACATTTTCAAGTCCTCCTAAAGCTTTAGCTTATAAGCATTCTCTCTTATTTTTGACGATTTTTCTTTCGTCTTTCTTTCTTTTTAATTTTTTCCATTTCCCAACGCATATTACGTTTGTAGCCTGGTTTTACTTTTTTCGGTTTACGAACCTTTGATTTTGCAATAGCGTCAATTTCATTTTCATGCTTTGCACGGTTTTGACGGGCATGACGTTCTTTTAATTCTATCCACTCACCGTTTTTCACATCTTGTTGAACAAATGGAATACCCATTTTTTCAACGCGCACTACTGCATCTTCATCTTCCGGTTCAAACAATGTTATAGCTGTTCCTTTGTTGCCCGCTCGAGCAGTACGACCTACACGGTGGATAAAGAATTCCAGGTCTTCCGGAATTTCATAATTGATGACATGCGAAATACCTTGAATATCAATACCGCGCGCTGCTAAATCCGTCGCTACAATATATTGGAATTCCAAATCACGAATTTGCTTCATCATTTTTTTGCGATCGCGAGGACTTAAATCCCCATGAATCTGTCCTACGCGAACCCCTTGCTCTGCCAAGTAACCGGCAACTGCTTCAGCATTTTTTCTCGTATTACAGAAAATAACAGCTAAAAATGGATTGATTGCTTCCATTACTTCCGTTAAACGGCGATTTTTTGACTTTGATCGTACTGGAACCAGCACGAAATCAATTCCTTCCGCAACAGGACGTTTATCATTCATATGAATATGGACAGGAGCTTCCATATATTTTTTCAAGAACGGTTGTAATTTCTCAGGAATAGTTGCAGAGAAGACAAACATTTCAAGCTTTTCCGGCATATGAGAGGCGAAACCATCGATATCCTCGATGAATCCCATATCAAAAGCAAGATCTGCTTCATCAACTACTAGAATTTGTGCAGTATGAACAAGCAATGCACCTTCTTTTACTAAATCTCTAATGCGTCCAGGAGTTCCTACTACAATTTGTGGTTGTGTTTTTAATTTATCAATCGTTCTTTGTTTATCTGTTCCACCGATAAATAGTTTTGCCTGAATATCTGTTTCTTCAATTAATTGGCCAAGTGCATCATAAATCTGTTGTGCAAGCTCTCGTGTTGGAGATGTGATAACCGCTTGTACTTCTTGCTTTTCTTCATTGATGCGTTGAACAATCGGCAAAAGAAAACTATGTGTTTTCCCTGTCCCTGTATGCGCTTGTCCAATCGCGCTTTTCCCTCTTAAAATAAGTGGAATCATTTCTTTTTGAATCGGTGTTGGTTCTTCAAAGCCAAGTTTTGCAATTGCATCTTTTAAAAATGGCTTAAAATCGTAATCTGAGTACTTCGACATTTTTCGTACCTCCTAATATGTTTCATATTGTACCATCATACGTTCATAAAGAACAACTAAAGAAGTGTTGAAAGCATGGTACTGCAAGGATTTTAGAATATTGGGTTTATTCCATAAAGTGAAAATACTAAAACTTCGCTATAATTGAATCGTTTATGTTCATGGCGAATTTTCTAAACCCCGGCAAAATAAAAAAACCAGGAAAACTCCTGATTTTTTATTTTGCCCATATTAATAAGGCATTATTTTCTCTACTGGTTTTGGTTCTTTAATTTTTGGCAGAATCTTATCGATTGTAACTGTTCTTTGAATTTCATGAGTTGCTGAGTCTTGAGCATCATATTTTTCCAAGAACGTAATAACCTCTTTTACAATAGGTGTTGGTGTAGAGGCACCAGCTGTCACTGCAACAGTCTGAATACCTACCAGCCACTCAAGCTTCAATTCAGAAATGTCGGCAATACGATATGAAGGTGTATCGGCAATTTCTTCTGATACTTGCGTTAAGCGATTCGAGTTATTTGATTTTGGATCCCCGACAACAATTAGCAAATCTGCATTTCCCGCTTGTTCAGCAACCGCTTCTTGGCGCACTTGAGTAGCAAGGCAAATTTCCTCATGAATCTGAATATGCGGGTATTTTACCTTTAAGTAATCCATTGCTGCTTTTACATCCCATTGACTCATAGTTGTTTGGTTTGTCACAAGCAGCTTGTCATTATCCAATTCCAATTCGTCAATATCCTCAGCGCTTTGCACTAAATGCACATGACTAGGGGCAACGCCGATTGCTCCTTCTGGTTCTGGATGTCCTTTTTTACCGATATATATAATATCGTAGCCTTCTGCTGACTTTTCACGAATCAGATCATGAGTCACAGTTACGTCTGGGCATGTAGCATCGATTGATACAAGTCCTTTTCTTCTAGCAATCTCTCTGATTTCAGGAGACACACCGTGTGCTGTGAAGATAACAGTACCTGTTTCAACTTGTTCAATAATTTCTAAGCGGTTGTCGCCGTCTAATGTGATGATTCCATCTTCTTCAAAGGCATCAGTGACATGTTTATTATGCACAATCATCCCTAAAATGTAGATTGGTCTTGGTAATGTTTTATCAAGTGCGGCATTTCGTGCGATGACCATCGCATCAACAACGCCGTAACAATAGCCACGTGGGTTAATTTTAAGTACTTGCATGGTTGTGACTCCTTTCAAACTTACGTATCTACATTATAACGGACAGGCACGGCGAATACAAAGAAACGATAAATCAATTATGTCTTTACGTATTTACATCTTAATTTTTTCTAGTGTCTGTACGATAA
>DAMDNS010000358.1:0-3575 GCA_032083605.1 Ureibacillus sp. | reverse complement strand
TGACACGGAAGAAAAAATATCCATAAAAAACGGCCAAATTGATGAAAACGGAGTGAAATATATCATCAATCCTTATGATGAATATGCACTTGAGGAAGCAATCAAATTGAAGGAGCAATTTGGTGGAGAGGTAACGCTTATTTCTGTAGGACCTTCAAGAGTAGAGTCTTCCTTACGTATCGGGTTGGCAGTTGGGGTAGATAAAGCAATTCTAGTAGATGATGAGTCACTGTTTGGTGATGAATATACAATCTCCAAAGTATTGGCTGCTGTAGTGAAGGATCTTTCTTATGACATTATTTTGGCAGGGAATATGTCGGTCGACAATGGTTCAGGACAGGTAGCTCAGCGATTAGCAGAAGAGTTGAAGATCAACCATGTAGGAACAGTAACGAAACTGACAGTAGAAAAAGGAAAAGCAATTGCCGAAAGAGATGCTGAGGGGAATACAGAAATCATTGAAACAGCCCTTCCATTATTGCTGACAGCTCAACAAGGATTGAATGAGCCGCGTTATCCATCTTTACCAGGTATCATGAAAGCAAAAAAGAAGCCGATCGAGCATGTAAGTGCCTCTGATCTAGGATTAAATACTGAGGATATTCAATCTCAAACTGTGGTGACGGATCTGTATTTACCTCCAAAGAAAGTTGCTGGAAAGATTTTGGAAGGTGAAATCACTGACCAGGTTCAACAATTGGCACAGTTATTACGTACGGAAGCAAAAGTAATCTAAAAGGAGGAAACTAAAAAATGACTAAAAAGGTATTAGTATTAGCTGAAATCCGAGATGGAAAATTACGAAATGTTTCATTGGAAGGCTTAGCAGCTGCACGCAAAGTTTCACAGGATGGAGAAGTCATTGCAGCAGTATTTGGAAGCGATGCAGGAGCTCAGACTTCTACTTTGGGACATTATGGTGCAGATGCTGTTTATGTAGTAGATAATGCAAAACTGGATCAATATACGCCAAGCGCCTATGTGCAAGCGTTCACAGAATTGATTGAAGCAATCAAACCAGATGTTATTTTGGCAGGTCATACAGCAATCGGGAAAGACTTAGCCCCTCGGGTTGCTGCTAAATTAGAAATAGGATTAATCTCTGATGCTACTGATTTAACGGTTGAAAATGGCGAAATCGTTTTCACTCGTCCTATTTATTCGGGGAAAGCCTTTCAACAAAAAAAATCAGTTAGCCAGATTGTCTTTGCAACAATACGTCCTAACAACATACCAGTGCTGGAAGCGGATACAGATTGGGATGCAAAGGTAATTTCACATCCGGTTGATATTAAAGATCTTAGCTCGGTTATAAAAGAAGTCGTGAAAAAAGCAACAAGCGGTGTCGATTTAACAGAAGCCAAGATTATTGTTTCCGGAGGTCGCGGTGTAAAAAATGCAGAAGGCTTTAAGGTTCTGCAGGAGCTTGCCGATGTATTAGGCGCAGGCGTAGGGGCTTCTCGAGGAGCATGTGATGCGGACTTCTGCGATTACTCCATGCAAATTGGCCAAACAGGCAAGGTTGTAACACCGGATTTATATATTGCATGCGGAATTTCTGGAGCAATTCAGCACTTAGCCGGGATGTCTAGCTCCAAATTTATTGTTGCCATCAATAAGGATCCGGAAGCGCCGATCTTCAAGGTTGCCGACTATGGAATTGTAGGGGATTTGTTTGAAGTAGTGCCATTATTGAAAGAGGAATTTAAAAAAATATTAACAGAAGCGGTAGTCAATTAATAAGAGGAACGAGATTCCTAACGTCCATTTTAACTTTCTAGGGGGGAAGGTATGCTGACTCTTTTGAATTTACTTGCTTTCATAGCAATAGCGGGATACGCATTCTATTTATTTACGCAAGTAATCTATACAAGATATGTATTTGTCAAACTCGGCAAGAAGGTTGATTTTGAGCTGAGTTTGAAAGAACGGTTAAATGCAGTGGCAGTGAATGTTTTCGGTCAAAGAAAACTGTTCAAGGATAAGAAAAGTGGAATAATGCATCTAGTGTTATTCTACACTTTCTTCATTATACAAATCGGTCTTATTGAGCTTATTATTAAAGGCTTCATCCCAGGGTATGAATTCCCATTTGGGGAAGCGCACAAATACTTCAGCTTTATGCAGGAGTGGGCAACGTTCTTGATGTTGTGCGGCGTTCTCTATGCTTTTTACCGAAGATATATTGAAAAGCTAGGGAGACTTCAACTGAAAAGGGACAAAAAGGCAGCCTTTGTCATCATTGCATTGATAACCTTAACAACGTCGATATTAGTAACGCTTGGCTTTGAAACGCTCATGCTTGGGCATGAAACGAATCTAGTTTATGCACCGTTTTCAGGAATCATTGCTTCCGTATTTTCAGGGATTGGTGTAACCGCTGCCAAAGTATTATTCCATACTTTCTGGTGGGTTCACATGCTGACAGTGCTGACTTTCATGGTATTCGTGCCACAATCCAAGCAGGCCCATGAGCTATTCGCAATGTTTAATGTTTTCTTTAAAAAGATTGGTCCAGTTGGAAAACTAAAATCGATCGATTTTGAAGACGAAACAGTGGAAGAGTACGGTGTAGGGAAAATTGAAGATTTCACTCAACAGCAATTAATCGACTTATATGCATGTGCCGAATGTGGGCGTTGTACGAATATGTGTCCAGCTTCACGAACAGGTAAAACCCTGTCCCCAATGAACCTGATTGTCAAAATGCGTGATCATTTAACTGAAAAGGGAGCAGCGATTACTTCTCGTTCACCTTGGATGCCGGCTATGGCCTTCAGTGGTACAGCGGCAAATCAAATTGCTTCAGGGAATGGGGCACCAGCCGAAAACTTAATCGGTGATGTTATTACTGAGGAAGAAATATGGGCATGTACAACCTGCCGAAACTGTGAAGATCAATGTCCAGTAATGAATGAACACGTTGATAAAATTATCGATTTAAGACGTTACCTTGTGATGACACAGGGTGAAATGCCGGGAGAAATCTCTCGCTATATGCAAAATATTGAGAGACAAAGCAATCCGTGGGGGCTAAATCGAAACGATCGGTTGAAGTGGCGTGAAGGCATGGAGGATATCGTACAGACGACAGAAGAAAAAGAGGACTTTGACATTTTGTTATGGGTTGGTTCTATGGGCTCCTATGATATGAGAAGTCAAAAGATTATGAAATCCTTTGTTCACATTATGCACGAGGCAGGGGTTAACTTCGCCATTCTTGGAAATGAAGAGCTGAATTCTGGAGATACTGCCCGCCGATTAGGGAACGAGTATTTATTCCAGGAGCTATGTGTGCAAAATATTGAAACCTTCAAGACTTATAACGTGAAGAAAATAGTGACAATCGATCCGCATGCCTATAATTCCTTCAAAAATGAGTATCCAGAATTCGGTCTGGAGGCAGAAGTCTACCATCATACGGAAATTATCTGGAGCTTGCTGGAGGAAAAACGGATTACGCCAGTTAAGGAGGTTCAAGAATCCATTGCATATCATGATTCCTGTTATCTAGGAAGATACAATAATATTTTCGATATTCCGCGCAATATTCTAAAGTCCATTCCTGGGGTTCA
>DAMDNS010000357.1:0-3586 GCA_032083605.1 Ureibacillus sp. | reverse complement strand
AAATGACCTGTCATCCCCTGATAGGCCTTGACGACAAATTGAAAGGGTTCCGGGGTTTCATTGACCCATTTTTCAATATTGCTTTGTGACGGAATTGCGTAAAAAGAAGTATCTAATTCCACTATCGGAAAGTGGCCGCTGTAGTCAAAAAGCTTATCGCGTCTAGCTGAATTTGTACGATAAATGGAAGGGTGATCCCCCCAACCTGTTAACCCAATTTTTATCATATTTTATTCCTCTATTTTACCTTATTTTCATTTTCTTTATGTATTACCCATGTTTTCACTTATTTAAATTATAAACGATTTATTGGTAGAAAAACACACCCGACCCTTTACGGGAAAGTGCCCATTTCTTAAAATTTCCTAGCTAAATAAAAAAGTTCGATTACGCGCTGGCGTTAACCGAACTTTACTTTCACTTATTTTTTTCTAAACTTTTATAGTTCATTTACCTAAACGTATTTTTTCGCTTTTTTCAATTTGTACAATATTGTCATCATGAACGACAAGGGTAATCGAACCATAGCTCATAGTTGCCAGCATCTTTTCAATATTTTTCAAAACTAATTGCACGTTTTCAAGTTTTTTACTCATTTGCATCTTCCTCTCACGTGTTTTTAGACTTTATACCATTTTATAAAAGTATTCAGATTAGGTTACTATGTTTTAATGAAAAAAATTAACATTAATTGCTCTAATTAGTCCGTCTTATTTTATAAGATACATCTTGCAATCTTTGAAGCTCGTTATTTAAACGATTTAGTGCTTCTTCCTGAATCTTATAGTCGCCATTTTCCAATCTTTCCACCTGCTGATCGATCACAAAGACACTATTTAGAATTTTTGTTGCACCTAGTACTGATAATACAGGCTTAAGGGCATACTCCAAGGCTAATAAATGTCCAAGGGCACCTCCGATAGCTATTGGTACGATTATTTTATTTTCAAGACCTTTCTGAGGAAGTAAATCTAGATAGGTTTTAAGTATCCCTGTATAAGATGCTTTAAAAATCTGCGTCAAAATGAATACAATTTCTGACTCGGCCACTTTCTTATTTGCTTTTGCAATTTCTGCACCCGCAAAATTTGCTGTTATTAAATCCTCGGCAGGCAGTTCATGTATAAATATCGAAGCAGAGGAAATTCCCGCCTCTTCTAGATAGCTTTCAATATAATGATGAATGCCTGTTAAACGAGATGCTTTTTTATTGCTCCCATTAATAATTACTGCTTGAACCATTCAATCTACTCCCCTTCTAATTTATTTAGTAGAAAATAAAACGTTCTGTCCATGTTCTTTCAAGCTAAATATAAAAGCTCATAAAACTCCCATTTAAAGAGGAGCCTTATGAGCTTCTGGTATATCCAGTCAGCGACAGCTATTTGTCTGTAATAATTTTTTATACGATTAATAGAGTTTCTATAATTTTTAAATTGAAAAGTCCTCAGGAATAAAAACTTTCAACTGTTTCGGTCGAATGTATACCGTATCTCCATTTTTAATGTCCAATGCCTTGTAATGTTCCTTCGTGATTTCCGCCTCAAGGTATTCATCCACATCTGCACGCTTTAATTCAATTTGTACAATTGGCCCTACAAGATGAACATGCACAATTTTTGCAGCTACGGTATCATTATTTAGCTGCTCTTTTTCAATATGAATATCATGAGGTCGAACATACCCCACTGCATCGTCATATGAATCCAAATAAGTCGGGACATCAATTTCAAATTGACCCTGGGTTAGTTTCCCTTTATGCAATCGCCCTCTAAACAAATTTACATTGCCCAAGAAATCATAGACAAATGGACTTGCCGGATGCTCGTATACTTCTTCCGGCGTACCAACCTGCTCGATTTGGCCATTGTTCATGACGATAATTCGATTGGCAACATCCAGCGCTTCTTCCTGATCGTGTGTTACAAAAATACTAGTTACATGGAATTCGTTGTGTAATTTTCGCAGCCAGCGACGAAGCTCTTTTCGTACCTTGGCATCCAATGCCCCAAATGGTTCATCCAATAATAAAACTTTTGGTTCGACTGCCAGCGCCCGAGCTAACGCCACTCGTTGACGTTGGCCACCAGATAATTGAGAGGGATAGCGATCTGCAAAATTATCGAGCTTAACCAGTGCCAAAAGCTCTGTTACTTTCTTTTTAATCTCATCTTTTGAAGGGCGCGTTTTGCGAGGTCGTACTTTCAGGCCATATGCCACATTATCAAACACCGTCATATGTCGAAACAAAGCATAATGCTGGAATACGAATCCTACCCCTCTTTCTTTCGGGCTGACGTTGGTAATATTTTGCCCATCGAATAAAACTGCCCCTTCATCTAATCCTTCCAAGCCAGCTAAAATACGTAAGAGGGTTGTTTTGCCCGAACCTGATGGACCTAAAAGTGCAATCAGCTCTCCCGATTCGATATCAATTGAAATATCCTTTAACGCTTGAAATGAACCGAAAGCCCTTGAAACATTTTGAATTTGAATACTCATGATTAAACCTCCCTAAACGTCTTTTGCTTTCCACTCAATAATATTTTTAATGATAATCGTTATGATCGCTAATATGGACATGAGTGAAGCAACCGCAAATGCTGCTGTAAACTGATATTCGTTATATAGAATTTCGATATGCAATGGCATCGTATTGGTCATCCCGCGAACATGGCCAGAAACTACGGAAACTGCACCAAATTCTCCGATTGCCCGCGCATTGCACAAAATAAGTCCGTACAATAATCCCCATTTAATATTGGGAAGAGTAACCAGGTAAAACGTTTTCCACCCACTTGCACCTAATGAAATAGATGCTTCTTCTTCCGTGATGCCCTGCATTTGCATTAAGGGAATAAGCTCTCTCGCTACGAATGGGAATGTTACAAACATGGTTGCAATGACAATTCCCGGCAATGCAAAAATCACATAGATATCATGGTCAAATAGCCATTCTCCCAAAAGACCCTGCGCACCAAACAATAATATAAACACGATTCCTGCTATAACGGGTGAAACAGCAAATGGCAAATCGATTAATGTAATTAAAACGTTCTTGCCTTTAAAAGAGAATTTCGTTATTAGCCATGCTGCAACGATTCCAAAAACAGCATTTAAAGGGACAACGATTAATAATACGGTCAATGTTAGTTTAATAGCTGCAAGTGCATCTGGATCTGTTATGGATGCCACATAAGTTGCCCACCCATTTTCAAATGCTGTCACAAAGATTGAAACCAAAGGCAATATTAAAAATAGTGCTAAAAATGCGAGCGAAATGGTGATTAACGTCCATTTTACTAATGCAGATTCTTGCAGTGCATATGATTTTGAGCCTCCAACACTAACGATTGATGGTACCTCTTGCTCGATTTCTAAAGGTTTAGTCATAAATTTCAGCCCTCCTTAATGCAGATTAAATTTACGATTTGTATACCATTGGATGATATTGATCACTAACAATAAAACAAAGGATGTAACAAGCATCACAGTTGCAATGGCTGTTGCCCCAACATAATCGTACTGTTCGAGCTTCGTCATAATAATGAGGGGTGTAATTTCTGTTTTCATCGGCATATTCCCT
>DAMDNS010000356.1:0-3590 GCA_032083605.1 Ureibacillus sp. | reverse complement strand
ACCCCCTTTTTCCGTACCCTTTAACCCTTCAAAGATTTTGCGGGGCTGGAATCCAAGCACCATGGCATTACCTAAGTGACGAGTTTTGCGCTTCTTGTAGGCAGGAGCATTTCCAAATACAAAGATAGGCTCGCCATTGAAGCGAAAATCCCACAAATAGTGATCTGGGTCAAGCGGACTGTCTGCTGGCCATTCCACTTTATCTTCTTCATGCAAGTATTGCAGAATCTTCCAAAATTGATTGCGATAAGCCTCCAGAAAGCCTTCTTGTTCAAATGGTTCGACAAATACAAATAGCCCGTGTCGCTTATAGTTAGGCTGATTAAATAATTTCAGAAACTCTGTCACAGCAAGGGGTAGATTGCTCCAGTCATCCTGCGTAATATAGGCATAGCGAAGCTCGCCTTTCAGTTCGCCGCTCATGCCAAAAAAACATGGAAACGTTTTGTCCGTAACCGTATTATGAAAAGTTTCATATTCTTTATAAAGCCAGCTTGGTAAGTCTGTTCGTGTTTTGAAATCCTCTTTCGTTAATAATGCATTTTTCTTCGTAATCATACGGGTTCCTCCACAATTTTATTTACGGATGAATTGCTTACGACTAGACATTACCCCAACCAGATTTTCCCGAAACATAGCCGTCCTATTTAAATCCATCTACAAAAAGAAGTTTATAAAACAGCAGAACAAGGAATTGAATAGTTAGGATATGAAAGTGGAAAGTGGAGGAAATGACGATGAAAATCTTACAGGAACAATCTCTAGTAAACTGTCAAAGTGAATATGGAACACTGAAAAAGGTTATTTTATGTGAACCGAAATTCATGGAGATCAAAGAAATCATCAATGATGTTCAAAAACAATATATAGACGATAATATTGACCAGTCGCATGCCATTACCCAGCATCATCAATTTGAACAAGCTCTAATACAGATAGGTGTAGAAGTAATCAAGCTGCCGCCCAGCAAGACACTCCCGGAGCAAGTCTTCACTCGGGATATTGGCTTTGTAATAGGTGGGCGGTTATTTGTATCCGAAATGGCGAACCCGATTCGTCAAGGGGAAGAAGAAAAGTTGGCGCATTGGCTGCAGAAACAGAATATTTCATATAAGAAGTTTTCATCAGATTCCATAGAAGGCGGAGATGTCATTGTTGATGGGAAACGGGTTTTTATAGGAATCAGCCATCGTACATGTAAAAATGCTATACAGGCTTTGCAAAAAGAATTGCCGGAATTCAAAATTATCCCGATTCCTTTTAATCCAAAATATTTGCATTTAGACTGTGTCTTGAACATTCTTTCGCCAGAGGATGCCTTGATCTACCCAGATGCGTTTGACCCTAAAATTGTTGAATATTTTTCGAGTATCTATAATCTTATTGAAGTGAGTGCAAACGAGCAATTTACAATGGGGACAAATGTTTTCTCAATAGGCCAAAGAAGAGTATTTAGTCTGCCGGACAATCGTGATGTAAATCATCAACTTAGACAGAACGGATATGAAGTAATGGAAATTGACTTTTCGGAGATCATTAAATCCGGCGGTTCTTTCCGCTGCTGTTCCATGCCGCTTATGCGTTTGTAAAAACAAATAATTAGTATTTGCAAGATATAAATAAAAGACTGATCGACATTAGTCCAGCAGCTATCAGTAAAAGCTTGCATTATATTAAAAGAAGAGTTGCTAAACTTTAATGTTCAGCGGCTCTTTTTCGTATTAATAATATTTCTGAAATTGTAATTATAGGACTTAAATACAATTATTATATACATAGGTTTAGTATTAAATGGGCCATCCAAAATAAACATATATTAATAAATAGTTGAAATATTTCAATTATATGGTATTGTTTAAACATAAATTAATATAAATATTAAATAAGTGTTCATGAATATGAAATAATAGGGAAATTAGTGAAAATCTAATGCAGCCCCCGCTACTGTAAGCGCAGATGAAATCATACTAATCACTGTTCAGAAATTGGATGGGAAGATTTGAGAGTAAAGTGAAGCGAAAGCCAGGAGACCTGCTTATTTAATCCATAGCTTACTTTTCGGCGGGAGAAGTGTAGATGAAATCACATATGGCTAATCGTATTATGACTTATTTTATTTTCTGAAAATACGTTTTTTTGCTGTGTAAATTCCAAATACCCACACCCCTTTCGAATGGGGGTGTGGGTATTTTTTATTGGAGGGGAAGGGTTTGCAAAAAGGAAAGATTTTTGTAGTTGGATTTGGACCTGGGGATAGAGAGCATATTACAAAACGAGCCGTAGATGCATTACTGCAAAGTGATCATATTATGGGTTATAAAACTTATGTTGAATTAGTTAGACACCTAGTAACAGCAAAAACTATTGTGAGCACTGGTATGACTGAAGAAGTATCACGCGCCCAAGAGGCTGTCAAACAAGCAGAGGCTGGACATATTGTTGCTGTAATTTCAAGTGGTGATGCAGGTGTATACGGTATGGCAGGACTCGTATATGAGGTGCTAATAGAAAAGGGATGGACAGAGGCAACAGGTATTGAGGTTGAGGTTGTACCAGGTATTTCCGCTATTAACTCATGTGCCAGCTTACTCGGAGCACCGATTATGCATGACTCTTGTACGATTAGTTTAAGTGATCACTTGACTCCTTGGAAAGTCATTGAAAAACGTATTGAAGCAGCAGCGATGGCAGATTTTGTTATTGCATTCTACAATCCAAAATCTGGACGTAGGACACGCCAAATAGTGGAAGCTCAGCGTATTCTACTAAAATATAGATCTCCTGAAACTCCAGTAGGACTTGTAAAGAGTGCTTTTCGCGATAGTCAGAATATTACGTTAACAAATTTGGCAGAAATGTTAGAACATGACATCGGGATGTTAACAACAGTTGTCGTTGGAAATTCATCTACGTTCTTTTATGACAACAAAATTATTACACCGCGAGGATACCAAAGAAAGTATACACTTGGTGATGAAAAGCAAGTTTGGAAGCCACATCAACGTTTAAAAAAAGAAGCGGAGCCTTGGGCACTTGATCAAGAAACGGGCGAAGCGAAAACTGGTTTTGAAAAAATTCAAGCAGTTAAGGCTAAACAGGAAAACGAAAAAAATCCTTTAAAAGAAGAACAAAGTATTGCTATTGCAGAAGCACCGAAAGTATTGCAAAGAAGCAATGAGGTAGTAGCTCAGAAAAAGACTTCACTTGAAATGGCTAATATGGCATTGGCTTGTATTACTAAGACACCTGTCCGAACAGATTATAGAGTTCAACAGAATATTGAATCGATTTTTGAATTTGCTGTATCACCAGGTGTTGCAAATAAAGTGATTACTCCCAAGCAAATGAAGATTCTTGCAGAAGTAGTTGGAGAAAAAGGCACTTTTGAATACACACCAGATCATCGTTTTCTTGTGAAAATTCCAACTGAAAAACCAGAAGTGATCGTTAAGAAATTGCGTATGGCAGATTTGTATGTGCTTCCTATGGGGGATGTATTAAATGTTAAAGCATGTGATTTCTGTTATGGAGAAAAAGCTGAATCTATACCATATGCGGAGGAAATCATGGAGACTCTTGGTGGCATGAAA
>DAMDNS010000355.1:0-3592 GCA_032083605.1 Ureibacillus sp. | reverse complement strand
AATATTAATAGATCATTATATAGGGGTATTGAAAATATTTAATGATCTCTATTCACTTCTATCACCTAGAGGAATTGATGTACCAACTGATATCAACGAAGGGAAGATATTATCAAAAATACTGTTTAGCTCAGCAGTAGATAATTTTGAATTGTACCTCTCACAGCTTTTATATGAGATATATCTTGCTAAACCACAAACTTTAAAGTCTAAACAAGAGGTAACTGTTGAAGAAGTGCTGCGATGTTCAGATATGGATGAATTTATTCAATATATCGCTAATGAGAAAATTAGTAAATTACAAAAGGGAAGCGTTAAAGGATTCATTAGTGACAACAAACAAATAAGTTCTTTCAAGGTTATATCAAATGATGAAGTGAAAGAGATAGAAAGAATATTACAAATAAGACACTTGTACACACATAAAAATGGAATTATAGATGAAAAGTTTCTTACCATGCATAGTGGTGAGTTCGATTTAAAGGAAGAACATTTACTATCCATCAAGGAGTACTTAGATAAAATTAGATATTTATTTGAAGTTATTAAAAAGTTAGATTTAAAAGCCATACAAACGTATAATCTTTCAATTTGATTTTAACTATATTAAGAGGCCCAATCACTCCAGATTGGGTCTCTTATTACAATCTTCAAAAATCCCAATAGGTTTTGCCTCATTTTCTTCATGTATTTCAGTCGTAAGGTGAGCATAGTGTTTGTAATTTGTAGCGATATTTTAATGTCCTAATCGTTTGCTTAGTAAGCCCGAATTATAAAAAAAACGCACCTTACGGTACGCACTACGAATAGCCAACTATCCTACTTTTTTTCGGATAGTTGGCTATTTTGCACATGTCTCTTGGATATGCTTTGACCAAGGCATGTAATTATGTAATATTTCTGGTTGCCGATGCATTGGTAAATTTGGTAAATCCATCATAATCTTCACCAGATATTTATAGAAATCGATACCGTTTGTTTTTGCCGTTTCCGCTAAACTTAAACAAATAGCGTTCGCTTTTGCACCAGCCTCACTAACAGAGAAAAGCCAGTTTTTTCGACCGATTACATTTGGGCGAATTGCATTTTCTGCTGGGTTATTATCAATTTCAATTCTTCCGTCGAACAGAAAAGCTTTTAATCCATTAGCCCGATTTAATGTGTATTCTGCCGCTTTTGCTAAAGCATTTTTCCCAAAGAAAGGCGATTCATCCACCCATTTCAAGAAGTTTTCTACAATCGGCTTCGAATATTTTTGCCTAGCTTTTCTGCGTTTCCCCGGTGAGAACTGCTTAAATTGACGCTCTAAACGATACAATTGATCGCAATAACCAACCCCGATTTTCCCATTCTTACTATCAGCTTTAAGCCAATAACGTCGCACATGCGCCCAACAATTAGCGAACTTAATATCGGGTAAATTACCGTAAGCCGAATATCCATCGCAAATTACAGTTCCTTTAAATCCCGTTATGAAGCCTTCTAGGATAGCTCGACCACGCGATAAAGCACTGTGGAAAAGAACGATGACGGGACCTTGACTTGGCACGCTTCGGAATACCCAATTGTAGGCATTTGATTGACCCGGTTTCCCGTCAGAACGATTAAGAATTTGATCATAAGTTTCATCCACATGCAGTGCTGATTTGGATAGTAATAGTTGTTTCATCTCTTGGTAAATAGGTAAAAGCCAATCTTCTGCTGCCCGAATCACCCAATTAGATAAGTTCTTATCATTGGTAAGAAGGCCATACCGTTCCCACTCCTTTACCTGACGGTAAAGAGGCAAGTACTGGATAAACTTATCGTAGATAAGTTTTGCTAGAACAGTAGGTCCCGCAATGCTTCGCTGAATGACAGCTTGCGGTGCTTTACCACGTTTCATTTGTGATTTTTGCAAGGCATCTTTTTTACAGTTCTTGCATTCATAGACATGCTCAATATGTTGGACTCGCATCATTTTTGCTGGAATAAATTTTGCTTCCTCACGTGCGAGAGTAACACCTGCTTCACTCATCTGACCAAGGCAACAGTCACATTGTGTGTTTTCAGGATGATGGTGAATTTCTTCAATTTCAAGGCCAGCACGAAAAGAATCATTACGTTTTTTTTTATGTAGTTTACGGACAACTGTATATGTAATCGTCGCCGTGCTTTGTTCTTCTGTCTGCTCAGAATCGCTAAAAGAAGGATCATCTTCGAATAAAGATCCTTGTCCGTCAGGAGCTTGATACTTTGATTTTTCCGATTTTGAACCATATAAAGCCTTTGTTAATTGGCGAACTTGTTCTGTTAATACTTCAATTTGTTTGGATAAATCTTTGTTTTGCTCTTTCATATATTTTAGTTGATCTTCAAGAAGTTGAATTACTTTTTCATTAGAAGTATTCAAATCATTCACCACATTCCGTCCAGTATAAGTTATGGATGATTATACCATCTAGATGGATGAATTTAAAATACTCCTTTTACAGATTTCGCAATCGCCTTGGGCTGCTGAAGTGATAATCCCTCTAGTAGCCAGCGAAGCTCCTGCTGTGAAAGATTACGCACTTCATTTTCATCTTTTGGCCATTGTAGCTTCCCGTTATCGAGCCGTTTATAAAGCATGGCGAAGCCATCTCCATCAAAATACAAACATTTATAACGATCTTTACCCCAACCAGAAAATAAAAAGATGGAATCACCGTACGGATCCAATTCAAATGAATCTTGAATGAGTGTTGCTAGACCATCAATACCTTTACGCATATCGGTTTTACCACAAATGATATAGATGTTTTTTACACTTGTGTAATCATGCTTCATAGTTTGTTCAGCCCCTTCATGATTGTGTGGATGATGCGCTCATCTACGCCATTGAAGATAGCTATTTCAGCACCTGCTGTTTTAATAACACAACTCGGGCTAGGGAATGAGTGAAGTGAACTGATAGAAGAAGATTCGTCAGTGATCGGATTTAGTGTCACGGGGATAATCGTAAGTTTTTTCTCTAGCATAAAAGCACCTCCTGATCTGATATGTCTATCGTACCGAAGGCGCCAGTTTGTTTATATGCGTTATTTGATTACGGGCTTACTTTGCTTACATAGATAATAAGTACATTCATTGAAAGAAGTACGCTAGCGTAGGTGTGTTACATACCATGTGCAGTGATGTTTTCGGTGCCAAGTTCCTTGGTTAGCTTTTTATAATATTTGGATTATCTAAATTATAATAGGACTAAAGAACCGAAATGAAATTCAATGTAAAATAATGTATAATATTGAAAATGAAAGTGATTTGAGGTGATTGTTAAATGGAATTCAATTTTGAAAAAGATGAGAGTGGGATTCATAGTCTGGCAGGCTTTTCATATCAAATAAAAGTTTTAGTACTCTATTTAGCATCATTAAAGGAAAATATGCAAATTGAATTTGAGAATATTGACGACGTAAATCTTAAAAAAATTAAAAGTCATACTGAACTCGATGAGTTTGAAGATTCTTTAGGTACAACAATTTGTGGAGAAGATTATCAAGTTATACAAGTTAAGAGAACAAAAATTTCTAAAGATTCATTTCGAAAAGTTTTATTAAACTGGATTATATTG
>DAMDNS010000354.1:0-3606 GCA_032083605.1 Ureibacillus sp. | reverse complement strand
GAAGTACTAAGAACGAAACCTGTTACTTTGATTACAAACAATCCAAAAAAATTAGCTGCATTAAAAGCTCATGGTCTACTTGCTCATGACCATATTCCGTTATGGGGCGGTTTAACTGATACAAATCGCCATTACCTTGAAACCAAGGTAAAAAAATCTGGTCATATTCCAGAAAAGCAATTTATTGTTTAAGGAGTGTGTTTATGTAGTGGTAAAAACAGACCGTGATTATATGGAACTAGCTTTAGAGCTAGCTGCCTCAGCCAAGGGAAATACTAATCCAAATCCTTGTGTTGGCGCAGTTTTGGTTAAAGACGGGGTGATTGTTGGGACGGGCTTACATCGAAAAGCGGGAGAACCTCATGCAGAGGTGCATGCCTTTAATATGGCAGGGGAACATGCAAGAGGAGCCACTTTATATGTAACGCTTGAACCATGCTCGCATTACGGAAAAACTCCTCCCTGTGCAAACTTAGTTAAGGAATCGGGTGTTAGTCGTGTTGTTGTCGCTACAACCGACCCAAACCCATCCGTTGCAGGGCGTGGTATAAATTTATTGCGTGAGGCGGGTATCGAGGTTGAGGTAGGCTTGCTTGAACAAGAAGCGTTGAAGCTGAATGAACGTTTTATTCACAACATGCTTACCAATAAACCATTTGTTATTTCAAAATTTGCAATGACATTAGATGGGAAAATTGCAACTCATAATGGCCATTCCAAATGGATAACGAGTGAAGAAGCACGATTGCAAGTGCACAAGCTGCGTCATGAGGTCGATGGAATTTTAGTTGGTGTTGGAACTGTGCTGGCAGATAATCCTTCCCTTACTACAAGACTTCCTCATCGAGAAGGAAAGAATCCAATTCGCATCATTTTGGATAGCGAGTTAAAAACACCTTTAAATGCGAATGTTTTGAATACCACTGAGGCTCAAACAATCATTGTTTCTGCTAAAGAAGTGGATGCTCAAAAAGTGAAGCAGCTAACCGAAAAAGGTGTTAAGATTCTCGCTGTTGCTAGAAATGAACAAGGACTTGATTTGAATGAAATGCTCGATGAATTATATAAAATGGGGATTACTGATCTATTAGTCGAAGGTGGAGCAGAAATTAATGCCTCCTTCCTGAGAGCGGGTTTACTTAATAAAGTCCTTGTATATCTTGCTCCCAAGTTATTAGGCGGCCACCGTTCAAAAACACCTTTTGCTGGTGTGGATATTGATAGCATTGATGAAGCGCTTCAGCTTGAATTTGATTCAATCGAACAAATTGGGTCGGATATATGTATCACAGCTTACCCGTCAGTTGAAACTATATAATGAGAATTGCGCGGTAACAATTAGAAGTGTATCTTGTAAGGCGTATATTTTTAGTAAGAGATTAGAAAGTAGGAGCTTTTTGTGAAATTTGGTTTTGATATAGATGATACACTCATCAATTTAAGGGAGCATGCATTTCATATTTATAATCGAAAACTCAACCAGAATATAGGGATTGAAATTTTTCGGGAATTAAAAACAGTAGAGATACATGAAGCTTTTGGAATGGAAAAGGAAGCTGGCGGCCGGATGTGGAACAGCCTATTGGAAGAAATTTATTTTACTGATTGCCCTGCATTTGAAGGCGCAGTGGAGCTGGTAAATCAATTGGAAAGGGAAGGTCATGAGATTTTCTATATTACTTCTCGCCCTAAACAATACTGCAAACAAACTCGGGAATGGGTAAAAGAAATGGGCTTCCCAGTACATGATGATCGATTTTTCTGCGGTATGCAAGATCAAGAGAAAATCGATATTATAAAAAAATTAAGCTTAGATTTTTATTTTGACGATAAACCAGCAGTTCTTGATACATTGAAGGATGTACCTACCAAAGTATTTGTAAAAGATCAATCCTATAACCAACATGTGAGTATTCCAAGAGTGAAGGAATGGAACAAGTTTTCTTATTAGGGATATTGCCCGAGCTATGCGCTTTTTGGATAGCTCGGGTTTTTAACTGCATATCCATTTAAACGTTCTTGAAATCTTGAAGGGTAAAAGAAATATGATTTCAGACTTATGCATTATGGATTATGTGATAATTTTATGATATATTATAATTCTGATGCTGGAAAATGAAATTTTCTTTGCATCAATTCGCAGTGTGATATATAATTATATCCGCTGTTTTTATTTGGTTTTCTTATTCGAAGAAAGCCTCTAAAGAACGAAAGATATACTATCAAATATCTTGCAAATATACATGATAGGTGGAATATAAATGGATTACAGAGTTTTACTTTATTATCATTATACAACGATTGAAGACCCAGATGCTTTTTCGGCCGAGCATTTAAAAGCGTGTAAAGAATTAAATTTAAAAGGTCGTATTTTAGTAGCAAATGAAGGTATTAATGGTACTGTATCAGGAACGATTGAAGATACTAATGCCTACATGGAAATGATGAAAAATCATCCATTATTTGAAGGCATCGTATTTAAAATTGATGAAGCTGACAACCATGCGTTCAAGAAAATGCACGTACGTCCACGTCCGGAGCTTGTAAACTTAAGCTTGGAAGATGATATCAATCCACATGAAATTACAGGTAGATACCTTTCACCTGAAGAATTTTTAAATGAAATGCAAGACGATAATACAGTCGTTCTGGACGTTCGTAATACTTATGAATATGATGTGGGTCACTTCCGAGGTGCTATCCGTCCAGAGGTGGAAACATTCCGTGATACACCACAATGGGTTCGCGATAACCGTGACTTATTCGAAGGTAAACGAGTATTAACATATTGCACAGGCGGTATTCGCTGTGAGAAATTCTCTGGTTGGTTAAAACGTGAAGGCATCGGTGAAGATGTTGGTCAATTACACGGTGGAGTTGCCACTTATGGCAAAGACCCTATTGCAAAAGGCCAGCTTTGGGATGGTCAAATGTATGTATTTGACGAGCGCTTAACTGTACCTATCAACCAAGTGGAACATGTAATTATCGGAAAAGATCATTTCGATGGTACACCATGTGAACGTTACATTAACTGTGGAAATCCAGAGTGTAACAAACAAATTATCAGCTCTGAAGAAAATGAATTAAAGCATCTAGGTGGATGTACAATCGAATGTTCAAAACACGAACGCAACCGCTACATCGTAACACACAACTTATCTGAAGAATTCGTACAACAACAAATTAAATGGCTTGAAGAGCAAGAAGAAGTTAAAGCCTAATTATATATAGTTAAGGTTGGTGAGGAGAAATTAATTTTTCCCTCACCATTTTTTGTTACGGAAATATGTAGGAGAAGATGATACCGGCACGCAAAATGTGAAATTAGCACGAAAAGAAGTGAAACTCGCACATAAAAAATAACCTAGCACGCAAACCCGCAAAATTTCTTTATTAACACCCTCCATTTCCTCCAAAATGCAACAATAAAAAGAGTATGATAATATTGAAATTAGCAATTGATGCGGAATGGGAGGTGAGGACATATATGGTAAAGGGGCGTATTATTTTTCACGTTATATGAGTAGTGAGAAATTTGATGCCAAATTCTTATAATTTATTAGTAATATTATTTTGCTTATATACTATGGGTTATTTATGAAG
>DAMDNS010000353.1:0-3606 GCA_032083605.1 Ureibacillus sp. | reverse complement strand
TCAAATGCAGAAAATCCATAGATTGAACTTAGTTTTGATTCCTATTAAAGTAAGGAAACTTATCGACTTGCATAAGTGCAACTACCCTATTCCCTAAAGACTTGGCAAGCGCTAAGTTCCCTATTAATACTTACAAGTAATTATCAGGAGGGACACAGGTATTATGAAAAAATTTTTACTGACCTTGGTTGCATTGACTTTGTGGGCTATCTATCCTGCACATTCAATAGGAGCCAAGACGGATACATATACTATTACACCCCACAGTGAAACATATAATAAAAATTACGAGAGCTATTCAACCTACAATAAGTTTACAAAACATTATTATCTAATTCGATCCTATCTTGAGCAACTCGAAGAATCGGGCGGCGGCACTCTCGTATTGCAAAAGGGAACGTATACGGTATCAAACGTATTGTTCGTACCTTCAAATGTAACGATTATACTGGAAGATGGTGCCAAAATTATTAAAGGCCATGAAACGGGTACATCTCAATTCGATGCTGATAAGTCGATTTTTCAATTTATCCGCCCTTCTCTCGGAAAAGAAGAACATGTCTATGGCAAACATAATGGTGAAAAAAACATCTCCATCATTGGATTTGGTAAAGGGACGATTGACTTGAATTACGAAAAAGACGGAATTGCTATTATTGCCGGCCATAATCAAAATATAAGCATCGAAAATATAATTTTTCAAAACATGTACTCCGGCCATTTTATAGAGATGGATGCAACAAAGGATGCCGTTATCGCCAACAATCAATTTATCCATTCAAAACCATCTTCCAGCCTGATCAAGGAAGCGATCAATCTCGATACTCCCGACAAGTTAACGAATGGTTGGAGCTCTAAGTGGAGCCAGTTCGATAAAACACCTAACGCCAATATCGTCATAGAAAAAAATGTTTTCTATGATCTCGATCGGGCAATCGGCACTCATAAATATTCCAGCGGGAAATATCATGACCAAATCAATATCAGTAATAATAAAATTGAAAAAATGCGCCAGGATGCCATTCGCGTGTTGAACTGGAGTAATGCAACAATTGAAAACAATATGATTAGAAATGTAGATCCTGGTAAAAACAATGCGAACAGGGGTATTTTGGCAAGTGGTGCCATTAACCCTACCATCCAATTCAATATCTTTGAAGATATACCACGGGCAATGCAATTTATAGCTTGGAAAAATAGTGATTCCGGTTCTGAATATGAAGCAACATATAACGAATTAAGTGAGGATAATAAAAAAGCCCTTTCTACAAATACCGTCATTAATTATGCCGAGGACTTTATCCGCATTAATCCCAAATATAAAAAATACGATAAAAAAAATACTGAATTTATACCCGTGAGATCAGTACAATCTCCCATTTTTCCGGAAGATGGACCAAGCTATCCCAAAACACTGGATTTTACGAAAATTTTTTATAGGCGAAGATACGACTTTACAGATATTCAGGAAGGATATGAAGAGTAATATACGAAGTGCATAACAATAACAAACTAAAAAAGAGATTTCCAGCAAGTTATCCTTACTGGAAATCTCTTTAGCTGTTTCGTAAACAAAACATTCACGAAATCCGATACTTTAAAAAGTGATGCGACTAGTTTTTAAAACTTCTATTACATCATGCCGCCCATACCGCTCATATCAGGCATTGCTGGAGCGTTTGGTTCTGGTAGGTCTGCTACTACTGCTTCCGTTGTCAGGAATAGAGCAGCCACAGATGCAGCGTTTTGTAATGCTGAACGAGTAACTTTCGCTGGGTCAACTACTCCAGCTTCGATCATATTTACCCATTCGCCGTTTGCAGCGTTGAAGCCTACGCCCACTTCTTCGCGTTTTAAGCGGTCTACGATGATTGAACCTTCAAGACCTGCATTGTTTGCGATTTGACGTACTGGCTCTTCAAGCGCACGTAATACGATACGTACACCAGTTGCTACGTCGCCTTCAACTGTATCAAGAATTTTTTCAACTGCAGCGTAAACGTTTAGAAGTGCAGTACCACCACCTGATACAATACCCTCTTCAACCGCAGCACGAGTTGAGTTTAATGCGTCTTCGATACGTAGTTTGCGTTCTTTTAACTCAGTTTCAGTTGCAGCACCAACTTTGATGACTGCTACACCACCAGCTAATTTCGCAAGGCGTTCTTGTAATTTCTCTTTGTCAAATTCAGAAGTAGTTTCTGCAATTTGAGAGCGGATTTGGTTTACGCGAACATCGATTTCATCCGCATTACCAGCACCTTCAACAACAGTTGTGTAGTCTTTAGATACAACTACTTTACCAGCGCGACCTAATGTAGTTACATCAGCTGTTTTTAAATCTAAGCCAAGATCTGAAGTGATTACTTGACCGCCAGTTAATACAGCGATATCTTCCAGCATAGCTTTACGACGGTCACCGAAACCAGGAGCTTTTACAGCTACTACGTTGAATGTACCGCGTAATTTATTTAGGATTAATGTTGTAAGAGCTTCCCCTTCAACATCTTCAGCAATGATTAATAATGGACGGCTCTGTTGAACAACTTGCTCTAGTAAAGGCAAGATTTCCTGGATGTTTGAAATCTTTTTATCTGTTACTAAGATATAAGGGTTGTCTAATACAGCTTCCATTTTGTCAGTATCAGTTACCATGTAGTGAGATACATATCCACGATCGAATTGCATACCTTCCACTACGTCCAACTCAGTAGTGAACCCTTTAGATTCTTCAATTGTGATTACACCGTCAGTACCTACGCGTTCCATAGCGTCTGCGATGAATTCGCCTACTTCTTCATCAGCAGCAGAAATTGCAGCAACTTGAGCAATCGCTTCCTTGTTTTCTACTGGACGTGAAATAGCTTGTAATTCTTCTAATGCAGCAGCAACCGCTTTGTCCATCCCTTTACGGATCCCAACTGGGTTAGCTCCAGCAGTTACGTTTTTAAGACCTTCACGAATCATGGCTTGTGCTAATACTGTTGCAGTAGTAGTACCGTCACCAGCGATTTCGTTCGTTTTAGAAGCAACTTCTGCAACTAGTTTTGCACCCATATTTTCATATGGATTTTCTAGTTCGATTTCTTTTGCAATTGTTACACCATCATTAGTAATTAATGGAGAACCATATTTTTTTTCTAATACAACATTACGTCCTTTTGGTCCTAATGTTACTTTTACAGCGTTTGCTAATTTATCAACACCTTGAAGCATTAAAGAACGAGCTTCTTCAGAGAATTTAATATCTTTTGCCATTTTGCCTACCTCCAAATTTATATTTTCTATTCAAAATCAAAAGTAGCATGGGAGCGCCCAAATGGTATGTACGGCGCTCTTATTGCTTAAGATGAATGGTTTAAATTATTAGCCAATAACAGCTAGTACATCACTTTCGCGCAGAATTAAAAATTCTTTGCCTTCATATTTCACTTCTGTGCCTGAGTATTTAGAGAAAATAATGCGATCTCCCTCTTTTACATCAAGCTCGACGCGTGTGCCGTTATCTAGAACACGACCAGTTCCCACAGCAACAACATTGCCTTCTTGTGGTTTTTCTTTTGCTGAATCTGGAAGTACAAGTCCTGATGCTGTAATTTCTTCCAC
>DAMDNS010000352.1:0-3623 GCA_032083605.1 Ureibacillus sp. | reverse complement strand
CATTGTTTTTTCGATTTCTGTATATCCTGCGATCGAAATTACTTCCATACGATCAAGTAAAGGACCAGGAATGGTACTTAAATCATTTGCTGTAGCAATAAACATCACTTGCGATAAATCATATGGCTCTTCAATATAATGATCACTAAATGTACCGTTTTGCTCTGGATCTAATACCTCCAGCATTGCTGCTGATGGATCTCCACGGAAATCGTTTGACATTTTGTCAATTTCATCAAGCAAGAAGACTGGATTCACTGTACCGGCTTTCTTCATGCCTTGAATAATTCGACCTGGCATTGCCCCCACATAAGTTCTTCGATGTCCGCGAATTTCAGACTCGTCACGAACCCCACCAAGTGAAGCACGCACGAAATTACGGTTTAAGCTTTCAGCAACAGAACGTGCCAACGAAGTTTTCCCTACTCCCGGAGGTCCAGCTAAACAAAGAATCGGACCACGAACAGAATTCATTAGCTGACGAACTGATAAATACTCCAAAATTCGTTCTTTTACTTTTTCTAAACCATCATGATCGCGATTTAAAATCTCTTCTGCATGCATGATATCAAGACGGTCTTCTGTACTTTCTTTCCAAGGAATCGTAACAAGCCATTCGATATAGTTTCGAATTACGCCACTCTCAGCACTTGCTGCAGGCAGCTTTTCGTAACGATCCAATTCTTTAATAGCAATCTTTTGAGTTGATTCAGGCATCCCGGCATTTTCAACACGCTTGCGTAATTCAGCTACTTCACCTGTTTTACCTTCTCTATCACCAAGCTCAGCTTGAATCGCTTTCATCTGCTCACGCAAATAATACTCTTTTTGCGTACGCTCCATTGCTTGCTTTACTTTAGAGTTAATCTTTTTCTCAAGGTTTAATACTTCTTGTTCATCATGAAGTCGAATAATCAAATGATCTAAACGTTTCTTCACATTAAAAATACCAAGAACCTCTTGTTTTTCTGCTACTTTGAAAGGTAAATGTGAAGCCACGATATCCGCCAGACGACCTGGCTCCTCAATATCTAAAATCGAGTCAATGGTTTCAGTAGTGATTTTGTTTGAAGATTTTGCGTATTTTTCGAAATAACTTACAAGGGTACGCATTAATGCCTCAATTTCAGCATCTTTTTCCTTTTCATCCTCGTGTACTTCTAAATCTACGGTTGTAAAGTCTTTTTGCTCTTGGTAGTTGTTAAATTTGGCACGACTAATACCCTCTACAAGTATTCGTAAAGTACCGTTTGGAAGTTTCAGCATTTGCTTTACATTTACCAAAGTACCAATTGCATATAGTTCTTCTTCATTTGGTTGTTCAACACGCAAATCTTTTTGTGTTGCTAAAAAGATTTCATTATCATTTAACATCGCATGCTCTAATGCTGCTACTGAACGAGCTCTCCCTACATCGATATGTAAAACCATTGAAGGGTACACTAATAAACCACGTAATGGTAAAAGTGGTATATTTTTTATTGTTTTACTCATGCGGGTATTCACCTCCATCCACGTTTTCCGAAAAAACCCGCTTTGTTAGTATGTCTTAAATGCTTAACATTTCACTTACATAATCATAGTAATTTCTGTAATCTGAATTACAAATTCTATTTATTCATTTTATCCTACCTACTACTTATTATGTAAATAAATGCTCAAATTAGACTCCATATGTATTAAAGTTTATTTTGGAAGAAAGAGCTGACTTACGACAAGCGCATAGACGCCAGTTCGAAGTCAGCTCTCCATCTTACCATGCTGAACTCAAGCTACTTAAGCTGAAGTTTTTTTATCGTTCTTTTTTAATTCTGTACCATCAGAAAGAATTAAAGTTGGTGTTGCTTTGTCAGTGATTGTTTCCTTCGTTACGATACATTTTACAATATCTTCACGTGAAGGAAGCTCAAACATCATTTCCAGCATTGTCGATTCAATAATTGAACGCAAACCACGGGCACCCGTTTTACGTTCAATTGCCTCTTTAGAAATAGCTAGCAATGCCTCTTCAGTAAATTCTAACTCCACTTTATCCAGCTCAAGCATTTTTTGATATTGCTTGATAAGGGCATTTTTAGGTTCAGTTAAAATTTGAACTAGTGCATCCTCATCTAATTGTTCAAGAGACGCCAAAATTGGTAAACGTCCGATAAATTCAGGAATTAAACCGAATTTCAGTAAATCCTCTGGAATTAACTGAGAAAGAAGGGATGCTTTTTCCTCTTCCATTTTCTTCGGATCAGAACCAAATCCAATTACTTTTCGTCCTTGTCGACGTTTAATGATTTGTTCAATACCATCAAACGCTCCACCAACGATAAATAGAATATTCGTTGTATCTATTTGTAAAAATTCTTGATGTGGATGTTTTCTTCCACCTTGTGGAGGAACGCTAGCTACTGTTCCTTCAAGAATTTTAAGTAATGCTTGCTGAACACCTTCGCCTGATACATCACGTGTAATAGAAGGATTTTCAGATTTACGAGCTACTTTGTCGATTTCATCTATATAAATAATTCCTTTTTCTGCACGTTCAATATCATAATCAGCTGCTTGTATTAATTTTAGAAGGATATTTTCTACATCCTCCCCAACATAACCCGCTTCTGTAAGTGAAGTCGCATCTGCAATAGCAAATGGCACATTTAAAATTCGAGCTAAAGTTTGAGCAAGGAGTGTTTTCCCACTACCTGTTGGTCCAATTAAAACGATGTTCGATTTCGATAATTCTACATCATCAATTTTACTGTTCGAATTAATACGTTTATAGTGATTGTACACTGCAACAGCTAATGCTTTTTTGGCACGTTCTTGTCCAATAACATATTCATCTAAAATCGATAATATTTCTTTTGGTTTCGGGATTTCTTGAAAATCGATTTCTTCTTCGACCCCTAGTTCCTCTACAACGATTTCAGAACACAGCTCGATACATTCGTCACAAATGTATACGCCAGGTCCAGCTACTAGTTTACGTACTTGTTCTTGTGGTTTTCCACAGAACGAGCACTTTAAATTGCCTTTTTCATCATTAAATTTGAACAATGTGCTTCACCCCTATTCAAGCAACAATCTTACAAGATAATCAATGTATTATCAAATATTCTGATTGATTGCCTAAAATTTAGCATCGTGTGAAAAGTCAAACAACAATACTATGTATAAGAAAAGTGCTAAAGATCCCGACAAGCGTTGGCTGTTGACGGCGCTTTAGCTTAGATATGAAAATTTTAATGTATAAAACAAGGCACGGTGAAATGCCGTACCTTGTTTATCATTTTACTATAGAACTACGTAAGACGTACACTTAAATCTTATTCAGTGATTTTAGCGTTTTCTACTAAAAGTTCAACTGTTTTTTGGGTTTTAATATCGTTTTCAAGAACTGCAGTACCGCCTAATGCACCAGTAATTTGTTCTTTCGTCATGTTGAACTGTGCAGCCATTTTTTCTAATTCAGCGTCGATGTCTGCTTCAGTTGCTTCGATTTTTTCAGCTTCAGCGATTGCTTCAAGAGTTAAAGAAACACGTACGCGATTTTCAGCTTCTTCTTTCATTTGACCACGTAGGTCTGCTTCTGATTGACCAGAGAATTGGTAGTAAAGATCTAAGTTCATGCCTTG
>DAMDNS010000351.1:0-3643 GCA_032083605.1 Ureibacillus sp. | reverse complement strand
TTTAATATAGTGGAATGGATATTTAAAGTGAAATCTCCATTCAGAATATAAATAACGAAAAAATTCATTTTTTGTTCCGTTTACATGTAATACGAGATTGTTTTACATGAATATGTCTATTAATGTTAAAATTTTACTAGATAGCTAAATTGAAAATATTTATTCAAGAAAGGACAAGAAAAATATTGAGTACCCACTTAAATATGAACGAGTCGACCATCACGACAGATTCATTTTATCAAGGGATTAAGGACTGTATCCCTACGTTATTAGGTTACATAAGTATCGGCATAGCATTTGGTGTAATTGGAATTACTTCAGACCTTTCAGTGCTTGAAATTTTCCTTTTATCAGTACTTGTGTATGCTGGATCCGCCCAATTTATTTTTTGCGGACTATATGTAGCTGGTGCACCATTTTCAGTCATTATTATCACAACATTCATTGTGAATTTGCGTCATTTTCTAATGTCTCTTACGGTAGCTCCCCATTTAACAAGATATTCACCGCTACGTAATATTGGCTTTGGCACTTTATTAACTGATGAAACCTTTGGGGTTGCGGTTACCAAGGTCATGAAGGAAAAACAACTCGGCGGCAATTGGATGGACGGATTAAACCTGACGGCATACCTCACGTGGATCGCCTCCTGTACAATCGGCGGAATAATCGGGAAGTGGTTGCCCAATGCGGAGAACCTCGGGCTAGACTTCGCATTGCTTGCCATGTTCGGTGCATTGCTTGTCCTTAACTTAAGCGGCGTTGGGAAAAGCAAGCTTTTGCATTATTTAAAGCTAATTGCATTGATGGCAATCTTGTTATACGGACTATTATATGTCTTACCCGGACACCTAGCTGTTTTAATCGCTACGGTGATTGTGGCTACGATTGGGGTGGCAACTGAAAAATGACTACTTCCCTAGCAATGCTACTTTTGATGCTTGGTTGTGCATCAGTCACATGGGTGCCACGAGTGATTCCATTTATTTTAGTCCGTAATATCGAACTGCCCGATGTGGTGTTACGTTGGTTAGGCTATATTCCAGTCTGTATTTTAAGTGCGTTAGTGCTGGAATCTCTTTTTCACGCAGAAGGATCTATTGTGACAATAGATTGGCTCAACCTTGCAGCATTTGTTCCTGCACTATTTGTCGCGATTTGGACAAAAAGCTTATCCAAAACCGTTATCGTCGGGGTTATTACGATGGGGATTTTGAGGCTTTTCTTCTAAAATCCATATGTGGGGAACCTGGAGATCTATTTTTAAGCAGAAAAAGAGCGAAGACCCTCAAAAGTCCTCGCTCTTTTTTCGCTTTTCTATCCCTTATTCCGCTATCAACAGGCCGATTCGATGATGATCTCCATTATAGACAACATGCTGAGTTAAACGAACCTCGTTTTGATGGTTAAGGACCTCTATGCGGCAATGGGCAGCATTAATTTGTAATGCCTCATACAACTGTCTTTCACTATGAACCTCAACACCATTTACCTTGCGGATGATTTCGCCAACATCTAACCCCATTTTTTCCGCTGGAGAATTTGGCAATACAGCCGCAATCATCACACCACTTGATTTGGCCGATACTGCATAGACGTCCTTTTGCTCACGGGTAACAAATCGAATTGAAATACCGATTCTTGCAACCAAACCTACTAGCAAAATGGCAAATCCTAAGATTGGCACAAAATAAGCAACAAGCCCGCCAATAATCACTAATTCTCCTAAAATAACAACCGCGCGACCTAGCTTCGGATATAAATATACTGGCAAAGTATGTCGCGTGATTTGTTGGAATCCTATTAATATAGGAAACAGTACAAGAGAAAACTGTTTTGACTCTAATGAAATTTGTGGCCACCATGGGAAATAGGCATCAATTACATTACCCGGAACTACGAAGAATATTGGCAGAACCCAAATCTTCTTGCTTAAAAAGGCTACTGCTTTTAGCCCTCTTTTAGAATTTTCCACCATTGGCGACGCATATTGCGCACCATATCTACGGATTAGCATCCCCTCTGCAACAAGAAGCAATCCAGCTAAAATGGCTACCGCTACTGCCAAGCCTTCATTCATATCCACCCCATGGATTTCTAAACCCAATAAATTAAATGACACATTCAAATAATCGAATAAGAAAAGTGCCGCTAAACTCCCAGTGAATAGTATGATCGGGGACAGAAGATGAAAGAAGTAAATAATAAGTGCCACAAAACTAAGTATAGTCGCTACATATAAAAATTGTACTGGCAAGGTCAATCCAAAACCGATTGAAAGAATAGAAATACAGATTGAAATGAGTAATCCTTCCTTCATTAATCCAATCGCTTCAGACCATCCCCATAATATACGAATATGGAAAAATTTCCTTTCCCTTTTCACACGACGATAGCCTAAATAGATAGCCATGATTATTGCTATATAAAAGATTGGATTCAAAAATAAACGTCCAACAGCTCTAGCAATCTCTAATAAAATTTCTGTAACCATTTTTCCACCGCCCGTATACAACTAACTAATGTCATTGTATCAAACGAGCATCCAATTGCGTAGATAGAATCTAACTATTTCGGCAAATAATTGTATTTTTCTTGCAAGCTATCCAAAGCTTTATAGAACGTAAACTCGAATTTTATCTCTTAATGTGTTTGACTCTAGCTAAATATCACCTTTTAAGCGATTCATCATCACGCTTATGCCCATATTTAATTGGACATCATTTTCAGTATCTTGTTTATAAGAAGTCACTTGCTCACGAATACTTGCAAAGAAATCATCATCCATATGGCGTCCTTTTTTCAGCTCATTTTTCTCGCGATAAAGAACAACAGCCTCAGCCGTATCTTCATCATAGAAGCCATCTGTTCGTGTAATTTTATAGCCAAGTCCATTTAATACTTTTTGCGTATAAGCAACCTCTTCGTTAAAATCACCTTCCGCAAATTCACCTGTTAATGGAATGACTTCAAGGGAGAATAATGGATGCTGCTCTACTTCAATGTCTGCCTCGATTCCTTGACCATGAATCCATTTTCTTTCAGGAGTCAGCCATTTGTTTGTAGACAATTTTAATTCGCCGCCATTTTCAAGACCCCATGTTTCTTGAACAGTTCCTTTACCGAAGCTTTTTGAACCAACTATTAAAGCACGATCCCAACTTTGAACTGCTCCTGCCATTACTTCACTTGCAGATGCACTGCCTTCATTTTGAAGCAGAATTATCGGGAACTTTTTCATTTTTTCTGAATAATAATCTTCCACTTCGAGCTTTGAAGTTTTTAATGGCTCCATGGCACCTTTTCCATTTTGCATATATGCAAACACTGCATTATCCTTTTCAATGCTACTTACAACAGCTGCTACGCTATGTAAATATCCCCCTGGATTATCCCGTAGATCTACAATAATTCCTTCAACATCTTCACTGATTAATTTTTTCGTTGCTTCTACCCATTCTTCTGCCGTTTTTTCCCCGAACATTGAGATCGATACATAGCCAATATCTGTATCATCAATATTTAGCACCTTTGAAGCCACTGTCTTATTATCGATTTCGGCACGTTCAACACTTACTTTAATATGACGTTCCGTGCTTGGTCGGTATAATACAAGGGTTACCTTTTTACCAGCTTCCCCTTG
>DAMDNS010000350.1:0-3661 GCA_032083605.1 Ureibacillus sp. | reverse complement strand
TTGAGCTTGACCGTATAATGAATTTCTTCCGTTTCTCTCTGCACAAAGGGGAGAAATCGGTTGATGAAATTATTGTCATGGGTGATACCCCGCTACTAGATAATATTCATAATTACTTACAGGATACTTTACCAGTATCAGCTAAGATGGTCGATGATGCACTTATCGAAAAGCATTACCCAGGATTTAAAGCAAAACATGCATCATTACTTGGGCTGGCGTTAAAGGAGATTCAATCATGATACCAGATATTAACCTCATACCCAAAGTTGAAAAGGGCCAGCAAGGCTCAAAATTGCTTTATAGCTTAATCGGTATTATTGCTTTATTAGTGCTGACACTATTTATATGGCAATATTTCAGTGCACGTGCTGATATTGCTGAATTAGAAAGAGAAGAAGAAAATCTTATATCGAATCGCAATCAGCTGCAAACTGACTTGGCCGCTCTTCTGCCAAATAATGAAGGTACGCTGGAACAATCCCTGCAATTTGTGGAGCTGGTCTCTTATCCGGTGTCACCATTAATCGATGAAATAGAAGGGCTTCAACCAAGCAATTCCTATTTACGCAACTATACATTTAGTCCTGAAAGTGTTTCGATTTCGATTGATTTTGAGACTCTAAGTGATGTATCGACCTATGTATCAAGGCTATCGAATAGTGCATATTTTATTGATGGACAAGTACTTTCCATTACAAATTCTGGTTTAGGTGAAGCGCCTGATACAGCTGAAGAAGGTCAAACAGATTTCAATGTCATACCTAGACAATCAGTTGAAATTACACTCTTAATCAATGAGAATTATTTAGCTACGGGAGGTGTTCAATAATGAAACTCTCTGGAAATAATTCTTCTGTCCCGTTACTTGTGGCTTTGGTAGCTGCATTATTATTTGCAATCTTCTACTATGTGGTTTTACCAAAGAAGGAGGATGTGAAATCGCTTGAAAGCTCGGTAGGTTCTTTGCAAACTGAAATTCAGACACTACAGGCGGAAATCACAACTTTGGAAGCTGAAGGCTCAAACCAAGTATCCAATGTGTTCGAAATTCGTCAAAAATTACCGCAATCTCGAGAAATCGATCAGCTATTATTAAATTTAGAAGAAATTCAATATGTTACACAAACTCGTATTACATCCATTGGGTTTAATAGTTATGACGCACTGGTTTCAGAATCTGCCATCGTTCCGGCTCCTGTAGAAGGTGACACGACTACGGATGGGGAAACAGCAACTAATACTGGTGAAAACGGCGAAACAACAGAGAATGTTGAGGGGGAGGAAACAGGCGAAACGGTGGAAACTCCTGTATCAGAAATTGCTGCCCAGACCCTTCCGCCAGAACTCAAGCTAATTACCTTTAATTTGGAAATCGAAGCATCCAATAATCGAAACATCCAGCAACTCATAGAAGAAATCGAAAATCTAAAACGCATTATGCACATCGATTCAATTAGCTACTCCCTTCCAGGTGAAGAAGGCCAATTCACGGAAGATGATGAAACTTTGAATGCTTCCATTCAAGTTACCACTTTCTATTACGAAGGGGAAAAATAAGCGATTTTTATGTGTAGAAATTTTTGGATTAAATATCGCTAAAATCGATTAAAGCGTGGAATTCCATTTATAGATTTCGCGTAAATAATATTGAAACTGTCGGGATTCTTTTCAGAGTCCCGATCATTTATTTGCGCATTAGAAAGATCAAGCACAGTAGCAACTAAGACTAATCGCTAGAAGGCATGGTGCTTAGCCAAGATTTCAAATGTAGGAGGTGTGGTTAATGGAAATCATTTATACCGTGTTCGCATTTATCTTCGGGATTGTATTTGGCTCGTTTTTCAATGTCGTCGGCTTGAGGGTGCCCAAAAAAGAGTCCATATCGACCCCACCGTCTCATTGCAACAATTGCAGCCGTCGTCTAACAACACTCGATTTGATACCAATTTTTTCATACATATTTTTAAAGGGCAAATGCTGTTCATGCGGGGTGAAAATTTCGCCCATTTACTTATTAACCGAGCTAGTCACTGGTCTTTTATTCGCACTGGCGGCTTGGAACTTAGGTTTAACAATTGAAACAGCTGTAGCACTCCTTTTCATTTCCTTATTAATGATTATTGTCGTATCGGACTTCGCCTATATGCTGATTCCAGATAAGGTACTACTCTTCTTTTTGCCATTGCTTGCATTGGGCAGAATTTTCTCGCCAATCGATCCATGGTGGGACAGCATCCTTGGAGCAGTCGTTGGCTTCGGTATCCTTTACCTCATCGCAGTCATCTCCAAAGGTGGCATGGGCGGGGGAGATATTAAACTCTTCTTCTTAATCGGACTTGTCTTAGGTACGTTAAACACATTATTGACATTGTTCTTATCTGCCTTCATCGGCATGATTGTCGGCATCATCGTCCTGAAAATCCGTAATCAAGGAAGAAAAACGCCGGTCCCATTCGGTCCTTCCATCGCGCTGGCAGCAATTATCGTGTACTTCTATGGGGAAATGATACTAGATTGGTATAGTAGTCTATTTTTATAATTAAGTAGCTTAAAACGCCTGAAATCTTCTATGTAAGATTACGGGCGTTTTTTGTTATATTTTCTGCTTTACTTAAATGCTTTTTTGTTTTCCATCGTTTGCATAGGAAGGAAGGTAGGAAGCGAAACTAATTCTGCGAGATCTATAAGCGAATTGAAATAGAATAATAAGAGTGGTGAAACAGTTGATTGAGTAGATACTGCTCAATCATCTTTTTTCAAAGTGCCCCAATTATTTGGGACACTTTTTTCTTCTTTAAAGAAGTTTGATGTTGGAGAAGGCTCTTTGATTAACTACTACATATCCAAAAGTAGTTTTACAATATTTCACTATTCTGATATTTTAGAAGTAACGAAAGATTTTACAATCGCAACTTGGTGTTTTATTTGATTAATTAATAAAATCTTCTAACTCCTAAAAGAACTTAAAAAAGGGGTGTTAGGGAAGTACACTCTGGTTCTTAATCCGATTTTTATGGAAACAAGGCATGAAAAAATAGATGTCTCCGCTGTAAAGCTGGACGGGTATTTATAAAGCGACATTAAGGTTGGTTATGAGAGGAAAAAAGATATACATCTAGAATATTCTAAAGCAAGTAACAAATTTATAGATTGATGAGGTGGTTTGAATGAAACCGATTATTGGTGTGACAATGACTACAAGTAACGGACAATATTGTATAAATGAGGCCTATGTAAAAGCGATTATTCAAGCGGGCGGTATTCCTGTAAACATACCTTTTGGAGTGGAAAGCGATGCTGAACAATTGCTTGATGGAATAGATGGACTACTTTTAACTGGCGGGGTGGACGTACATCCTCATTTTTTTGATGAAGAGCCGCATATCAAAATCGGTGATATTATGATTGAGCGCGATGAGGTGGAGCTTGTACTGACAGAGGCTGCCCTAAAAAAAAACGATGCCCATCTTTGGAATCTGCCGTGGAATTCAGCTTTTGAACGTGGCTTTAGGTGGAACACTCTATCAGGATATCAACTCCCAATATGAGCAAGAGCCAATCCTTCATCGACAAAATGCCCGTAGAAGAGAGGCTTCCCACTATGTTGAAATTACAAAGGGAAGTCAGTTGTATGAAATCATTGGCAAGGAGAAAATTG